>NZ_MAOM01000012.1:0-644 GCF_009805925.1 Spiribacter sp. SSL99
TGCCGGAGCCGGAGCGGGCGGTGGACGGTGCGTTCCTGATGCCCATCGAGGATGTGTTCTCGATCTCGGGCCGTGGCACGGTGGTTGAAGTGGACCCCGGTTTTCGGACCAGGTGAGAAGTAAAGATTCGGAGGCTATCCTCGGCCCATTGCAGAGGAGCCTTCACCATGACCCGAGGACGAGGCAAACGGCTCAGTCCGGACTTCAAGGCCCGCGTTGCCCTCGAGGCGGCCAAGGGCCACAAGACCGCCAGCGAGATCGCGCAGGAGTTCCAGGTTCACCCGACGCAGATCAGCCAGTGGAAGCGGCAGTTGCTCGATAACGTCCCTGAGCTATTTGAGTCGACAGCGGCACGGGCCCGCCGCACGCCGAGCGCCGAGGAGGTCGCGGCACCGCTCTACGAGGAAATCGGCCGGCTCAAGGTGGAGCTGGATTTTTTGAAAAAAAAGTCCAGCCAGCTCAAGGAGTAGGCCGATGGCTGATCGAACCGGAACACACCGAGCTCTCGATTCGTCGCCAGTGCGAGCTGATCGGCCTGCCCCGCTCGCAGTATTACTACGCGCCTGCTGCCGAGACGCCAGAGAACCTCGCGCTGATGTGGCAGATCGACAAGCAGTACCTGCGCACACCGTTCTTCGGCTCCC
>NZ_MAOM01000013.1:0-513 GCF_009805925.1 Spiribacter sp. SSL99
CTGGCCTCCAGCAGCGTCGATGTGGTGGTGCTGATCCATCAGCTCGAATTCACCGCCGCGCCGCATCAGGTGATCCGCGAGGCGGCGCGGGTGCTCGCGCCCGAGGGGCATCTGCTGGTGATGGGCTTCAATCCCCACAGCCTGTGGGGACTGCGTCGCATCGTCGCGACGGGCCCCGGGACACCGCCATGGTCGGGCCGGTATCTTGCACCGCGACGCGTCGCCGACTGGATGCAGCTGCTCGGGATGGTGCCGCGCCGCCCCGAGGGGCTGGCGATCCTGCCGCCGCCGCTGCGCCGCTGGTGGCAGCAGCAGCACACGGCCCAGCTCCACCGCGGCCGCGAGTCGCTGGGGCCGGGGCTGAGCTGGATCGGCGGCGTGAATCTGGTGATTGGCCAGAAACGCGTGAACGGGACGGCCAACCCGCCGCAGCAATGGCGACGGCGATTCGAACTCATCCCCGGCGGGCTGAACCAGGCCGGTGCCGGGGCCACCCGCAGTCAAAGGGAGAGC
>NZ_MAOM01000014.1:0-542 GCF_009805925.1 Spiribacter sp. SSL99
GCGCTGATGTGGCAGATCGACAAGCAGTACCTGCGCACACCGTTCTTCGGCTCCCGGCAGATGACCCACTGGCTCCAGCGCCAAGGCTATCGGGTCAACCGCAAGCGCATCCAGCGGTTAATGCGACTGATGGCCCTGCAGGCGACCGTGCCGGGGCCTCACACCAGTCGACCGCACCCGGAGCATGCGGTCTACCCGTATCGGCTGCGCGGACTCGCCATCGAGCACAGTTGCCAGGTCTGGTGTGCCGACATCACCTATATCCCGATGCGGCGCGGGTTCATGTACCTGATGGCCGTGCTCGACTGGTTCAGTCGTTATGTTGTCTCATGGCGCCTGTCGAACACGCTCGACACCGGCTTTTGCGTCGAAGCGCTGGATGCGGCCCTCGATCAGGGTCAGCCGCTGATCTTCAATACCGATCAGGGCGCGCAGTTCACCAGCACCGAGTGGATCGAGCGACTCAAGGCATGGGACATCCTGATCAGCATGGATGGCCGTGGCCGGGCCCTCGACAATGTCTTCGTCGAGCGACTGTGGCG
>NZ_MAOM01000015.1:0-228738 GCF_009805925.1 Spiribacter sp. SSL99
GCATGACCCGGTCGCCGAACACCGGATAGAGCAGGGTGCGGGGCTGCAGGGGCTGACCCTTGACGTAGTGCGCATGCACCAGCACCAGACTGGTCAGCCCGCCCAGCACTGCCCAGGCAAGAAAACCCCAGTGCATGAACGACTGAGCGAGGGCGCCGCGGATGGCCTCGACGGTGCCGGTCTCGGTGTCAAAGGCCGGCGGCGTCTGGGCGATGAAGTGGTACACCGGTTCACCGGCGGCGAAGAACACGCCACCACCGGCCAGCAGGGTGCACATGATGATGGCCACCCAGCGGAAGGTGCTCATCTCGGGGGTGTCGAGATCGCCCATGACCGCGCCGCCGGCCGGCGAGATGGCCACCGCGATGGCAATGACGAAGGTCAGCAGCAGCAGCAGCTGGAAGTATGAGCCCAGGTACTTGGCCGTCCAGGCGAAGCCGCCGCCCACCAGCTGACTGACCAGATCGACGTCGAAGATGGACAGACCAACGAATAGCAGGATGAACCCGGCACTGAGGCCAAGCACCCATGGATCGCCGAAAGTCTCGCCGATGTTTGATGCCGGGGGCGCCTGAGTCCGGCGCTGATCGTTATCAGTACTCATGCTCTCTCTCCTCATCGTTCCATTGGTTATTGTCGGTTTTGGTCAGCCTTGGGGTTGTAATGCTCCGTCAAGGAAGCGACGCCAGTTCCCGCCGATCAAGGCATCGACTTCCGGTGACGAAAAGCCTCGTTTCTCGAGCCCCTGTTCGATGTTGGGGAAGTCAGCGGTTCCCCGTAGCCAGCCGAGTGGCGCGGGCCAGTCGGGCTGATCGGCCGAGCCCTCGCCATAATCCATGACCCGGGCCCAATGGCCGTTCCGCATCCACGAGAGCACCTCGATCGGCTGGTCCTGACAGAGGTCGGTGCCGATGGCGAGATGCGACGCGCCCATGACGTCTACGGCCCGCGCGACCATTTCGGTGAAGGCCTCCAGGGTGGTGTCCGAACGGGCGGGCAGATGGAAGGGATAGCAACTGAACCCCATCAGACCGCCACTCTCCGCCAGCGCTCGCATGACCCGTTCGGATTTGTTGCGCGGGGTGTCGCGGGCCGACTGCGGATTTGCGTGGGACACAACGGTCGGGCGGCTCGAATACTCAATCGCCTCGAGTGTCGAGCGCTCTGCGGTGTGGGAGGTGTCCACAACCATGCCAACGCGGTTCATCTCACGGATCGCCTCGCGGCCGAAGCGGGAGAGACCGCTGTCATCATCCTCGAGATAACCGCTGCACAGCAGCGACTGATTGTTATATGAGAGCTGCATGATGTGCACATCGAGCTGCTTGAACACCGATATGAGATCGATCGAATCCTCGATGGGGGAGCAGTTCTGGAGCCCGAGGATGATCCCGGTGCGCCCGCTGGCCTTCGCCCGGTCGATATCCGCCGCCGTTCGTATCGGCATGATCAGATCGGCATGCGCCTCGAAGCGCCGGTGCCAGGCGCCGATGTTGGCCATGAGTTCGCGGGCACTCTCCCAGTACGCGGCGGTGACGTGCACGGCATCCAGCCCCGCGGTCCGCATTTCCTCAAAGATCGCGCGGCTCCAGTTGCTGTACTGGAGCCCATCGATACGCACTCGTTCTGCCATGTTCAGGGCTCCCCGATCCGCACGTAGCTGGTCTTGACCTGGGTGTAGAACTCGCGGGCGTACTGACCCTGTTCGCGCGGCCCATAGCTCGATTCGCCGCGACCGCCGAAGGGCACGTGATAGTCAGTGCCGGCGGTGGGCAGATTGACCATCGTGCAGCCGAATCGGGCCTGTCGACGGAAATGGTTGGCCGCCGACAGCGACTCGGTGACGATCCCAGCGGTGAGGCCGAAGCGGGTGTCGTTGGCGACTTGCAACGCCTCGTGCGCGTCGCTGACCCGAATGACGCTGGCCATTGGCCCGAACATCTCTTCCTGGTTGATGCGCATGTCGTTGCGCGTCCCGGTGAATAGCGTCGGCTGCAGGAAGTAGCCCTCCGTATCGGCGCTCGCCACGCTGCCGCCCACAGCGATTTCCGCGCCCTCGCGGCGGGCGGTCTCGATCCAGTCGAGATCGCTCTGCAGCTGACCGGCGTCCACCACCGGACCGATCGCGGTGCTCGGATCGAGCGCATGCCCCACACGGGCGGCGGCCAGCCGCTCGCTAAGGGCCTCGACAAAGCGGTCATGGATACTATCCGCGACGATCAGCCGCGATGAGGCGGTGCACTTCTGGCCGCTGCCCGAGTAGCCGCCCACGAACGCGCACTGGACTGCGGTGTCAAGATCGGCATCGTCGAGGACCACCAGCGGGTTTTTCGACCCCATCTCCATCTGCACCCGGGTGAGGTTCTGCATCGCACGCAGTCCGACTCGCCGCCCGGTCTCCACTGACCCGGTGAAGGTGATGGCGTCGATATCGGGAGCGCTGACCAGGGTGTCGCCCACTTCGCTGCCACGGCCCATGACGAGGTTGAATACACCGGCGGGCAGATTCTGGCGCGAGACGATCTCGGCGAAATACCAGGCACTCGCGGGGACCAGGTTGGCGGGCTTCCAGACCACCGCATTGCCGAACGCCAGTGCCGGCGCGATCTTCCAGGCGGCAGTGGCGATTGGGAAGTTCCAGGGCGAGATGACGCCGACGACGCCCACCGGTTCACGCTGCGCCAGCACCTCGATGCCAGGACGCACGGAATCGGCTACGTCGCCAATCTGGCGGTGGACCTCGGCGGCGTAGTAGTGGAAGAACTGACCGGCGCGATAGACCTCACCTTTACCTTCGGCGAGTGGCTTGCCCTCCTCGCGCGAGAGCTCCCGACCCAGTGCTTCGGCACGCGCCATGAGCTCCGTGCCGATCGCCAGCAGCGCCGTATATCGGGCCTCCAGCCCGGCCTGCGCCCACGCTGGCTGGGCATGGCGCGCGGCGTCGATCGCCTCCCGGGTCTGCGCTGCGTCGGCTTGGGCAAATGCCCCAAGGCTGTCACCCAGGTCAGATGGGTTGCGGTTGTCGGTGGTGTCGACACCGGCGCGCCATGCACCGCCGATGTAGTTTTTGTGCAGGGTATCCGCCATGTCTCCTCCTTTTTCCATGGCCCCAATATTTGCGGCTGCCGGATAAAAGTAAAGTTGATTTAAAAAATGATTTAATAAGATAATCTAATCGACATGGCGCGTGTGTCGCTTTTTGAGAGGACGCCGTTCATGGCGCTTAAACTCCAACCGCTTCGTTACTTCCTCTGGGTGGCTGAGACCGGCAGCTATCACGCCGCGGCGGACCATGCCGCCCGCAGTCAGCCGGCGGTCTCACTGGCCATCCGCGATCTCGAAGAGCAGCTCGGTCAGCCCCTGTTCGAGCGAGGCCGGCATGCACAACTCACGCCTTTCGGCAGCGAGCACTACCCGCAGATTCGTGCGCTCGTGGATCACCACGATCGGGTGAGCCAGACGCTCAGCGATAGTGCCGAGCGCCGGGTGGGGCGGGTGTCACTGGCCTCGATTCCCTCCTATGCGGGGCGGGAACTGCCGGGGATTCTCGCGCGCTTCGCTCGGGCCCATCCCGGGGTTGAGGTGACGGTGGAGGACGACACCGCCGTACGCGTGCAGCAACGCGTTATTGAGCGACGTGTGGACTTTGGTATTGGCACCGGTATTGCGCTTGATGCCGATCTTCGATTCGAGCATCTGGCCGAGGATCGGATGGGGCTCGTCTGTCGTTCGGATCACCCACTGGCGGCCGTCCGGGCGCCATGTTCCTGGGAGGCGATCCGCCCGCATACACTCATCACGAACGGGACGTTCCGCCAGGTCAGCGACCCGGAGGCGTTAGCGATTCTTACCGCCGCGCGGTTCCATGTGCCCAACATCACCTCGTTGCTGGCGATGGTGCGTGGAGGGCTGGGTGTGACGCTGTTACCCGAGCTGGCGCTGGTGGGTGAGCGGGATGACCTCGTTTTCCGGCCCCTGGCGGGTGATAGCGCCACGCGCGATATCGGCTTGATCAGCCCACGGCATGAGACGCCCCGGCCGGCTGCGGCGGCCCTGCTGGCGGCGATTCGGGGTATGCATTAAGGTCTCCGTAACAGCCGTTTACGCTGACTTGTTAATTAAAATACGCGCTATCCGAATCCCGGAGATCCCGATAAAATCACGTGCTGCGAGCGCAATGGGGGCCAATGATCGTCGATGCGGCTCTCCGCCGTCTCCGTGAAAACCGGACGCACCAGCGGGTCGTTGGGTAGACGCTCGTAGAGGGCGTTCGCGAGTGTGTGGATGGCTTGCGGGCTGTCCAGGTCGGTCATAGGGTTTTGGAGACATCAACGTCGTTCAACCGTCAATCCGTTGTTAATACGCCGTGCCCACTGATACGAGTGCGCTGAACCTGATTGCCCAAGTACGGTCCATCAACCGGTACTATGATGACGAAAACTTTAAAAGAGACGACGCCATGGATTTGATCGATCGTCGCCGTCGGCGACTCATGCAGGGATTGGGGGTTGCCGGTGCGGTGACCGCGACCGGGACGTGGCCGATGCTTGGTCATGCGCAGAACCCGACTCGCGGGGGAACACTCCGCATGGCACTGCCGCTCGCCGAGAATCTCGAGCCGGTGACCATGAGTGGTGGCGGTGTCATCGCCATCGTCCAACAGGTCGCGGAGTATCTGGTCTGGGCCGAGGATGACCTCAGCCTGCGCCCGGTGCTCGCGACCGACTGGTCATCGCAGGACAACGCCCGTATCTGGCACTTCAAGCTTCGGGAAGGCGTTGAGTTTCATAACGGCCAGGAGATGACGAGCGCGGATGTCGTGGCCAGCTTCCGGCGCATGGTCCAGCCCGACAGTGGCTCCTCCGGTGCCGCACAGCTCGACTTCCTAAAGCCCGAGAACGTCACCGCGGATGGGCGCTATGGGGTGCGCTTTGCCCTGGATCGTCCAGTGGGCGCCTTCCCGTACTACACACACGTGTACAACGCAGTGATCCTGCCGGCCGATTACGACGGTGACTTTGCGAATAACCCGATTGGCACGGGCCCCTTCCGGCTGACCGATTATCGCCCGCAGGAGGGTGCCAGCCTCGAGCGCAATCCGCGTTACTGGAATGATCCGCTGCCCTACCTGGACAATGTCGAGATGGACTTCTACGACGGCTCACAGCCGCAGGTACTCGCCATGCAGGGCGGTGAGGCGGATGCCATGCTCTCGGCGGGCTATATCGATATCCGGCCCCTTTTCGAGGCCGACAACGTGCGCATGGTCACCCAGCCCACCGCGACGCATGCGCAGGTCACCATGCGCACGGACCAGAAACCCTTTGATGATGTGCGGGTCCGGCAGGCCGTCGCCCTGGCGGTTGATCGACCGAGGGCGATGGAGGTGCTGCTGGGCGGCAATGCGGCGATCGGCAATGACCACCCGCTCGCGCCGATCTATCCAGTCGGTGTGGAGCTGGATCAGCGTCAGAAAGACCTCGAACGGGCGAGGGCGCTACTCGCCGAGGCGGGCTATCCCGATGGCTTCCCGATCGATCTCCACGTCGGTCGTCTTGCCGAGCTCCCGCAGTACGCCGAGATGCTCCAGCAGATGTTGAGTCAGGTCGGTATTCAGGTTGATCTGAAGATCGAGCCGTTGAACGTCTATTACGATCATTGGACCGAGGTGACGTTTGGTGTGACGGACTGGGCGAGTCGGGCGACGCCGGGGCAGATCCTCAATGCGGCATTCCGCGGCGGCGCGGATTGGAATGCACCGAAGTGGACGAATGCCCGTTTCGACGCGCTGCTCGATGATTTCGAGCGCGAGCCGGATCCGGAGGCGCGTGCCGAGATCGCCGACTCACTCGCGGCAATCCTGCAGGAAGAGGTCCCGGCGGTGATCGGTTATTTCAAGGACGGCTTCCGACCGGTCAATAAACGGGTGATGAATCTGCCCGGTAATATGTCGAACTTCCTTGATCTGACTCGTACCTGGGTGACCTGAACCCGTCCATGCTGCGCTATACCGCCCGGCGGCTGATGCTGCTTGGCCTGACGCTGCTCGTTGCATCGGTGCTCATCTTCACGATGACGACGGTGCTGCCGGGCGACGTCGGCCGGATCATTCTGGGTCCCTTCGCCCAGGAGAGCGCCGTTGAGGCGCTGAATGAGGAGCTGGGTCTGAACCAACCCATCGCCGTGCGGTATTTTCAGTGGATAGGGGGCGTGCTGCAGGGCGACTGGGGCGAGTCGCTGTCGTTGAATACCCCGGTGTTGCCGCTCGCGTTGGAGCGGCTCGGCCGCTCGCTGGTGCTCGCCGCGCTGGCGATCGGCATCCTGATCCCGCTGGCCATTGGCGTGGGGGTCGCGGCCGGGCGCCGCCCCGGTGGGGGCCTCGATCGGGTGGCATCCATTCTGGGTCTGGCGCTGGGGGCCATGCCGGAGTTCGTCACGGGCGTTGTGCTGATCGTGGCTTTTGGTATCGCGCTCCCGTGGTTCCCGGTGCAGGCCGTGACCGGGCCGGATGGCGGGTTCTGGGCGATGCTCCATGGTCTGGTGCTACCGGCGATGTGCCTGGTGCTGCTGCTGTTTGCATACCTCTTTCGAATGACCCGGGCTGGCATGATCGCCGCGCTCGAGGCGGACTACACGCGCACGGCACGGCTGAAGGGTCTGCCCGAGCGGATCGTGCTTCGACGCCACGTCCTTCGCAACGCGCTCCTGCCGACGGTGACCGTGATCGGCGCGCAGCTCGGCTGGCTGGTGGGTGGACTGGTTGTTGTCGAGAGCCTGTTCCGGTATCCGGGTATCGGGAGTCTGCTCCACAACGCGGCCTCCAACAAGGACGTGCCATTGCTTGCAGGCTGCACGCTGCTGGTGACGCTGGTGTTTTCCCTCGCCAACCTGACCGCGGACCTTGTCTATGGCCTGCTCAACCCGCGGGTGCGCGATGCCGTCGCTGAGTAGTCTCTGGCGCCGCTCGCCGGGGCTCACCGTGGGGCTCGTCATGGTGGGGCTCTGGGTCGTCACCGCGGCACTGGCGCCCTGGGTGGCCCCTCATGCGCCGACCGCGATGGGCATCGGGCCAACCACGGCGCCGCCGTCCCTGGCGCACTGGTTGGGCACGGATGAGTATGGGCGGGATATCCTCAGCCGCGTTATCTACGGTGGCCGTTATGTGCTTGCGATCGCACCGGCATCGACCCTGCTGGGGCTTGTCATTGGGACGCTGTTAGGACTGATCTCCGCCTACAATGGCCGCTGGCTTGATGAGCTCATCATGCGCCTTCTGGATGCGGTCATGGCGTTCCCGATCGTGGTGCTCGCGTTGCTGGCGCTGACAGCGCTGGGTAGCTCAACGCTGAATGTCATCCTGGTGATCGGACTGGTGTTCGCACCGCTGATCGCCCGGACCGCCCGCGCCGCCGCACTGACTGAGGTCCGCAAGGAGTATGTGGAGGCCGCAAGGCTTCGCGGCGAGGGTTATTTTCGGGTGCTGATGGTCGAGGTCGCCCCCAATATCCGTGGTCCCCTGATGGTGGAGGGAACCATTCGTCTTGGCTATGCGGTTTTCACATCGGCGACGCTCGGGTTTCTGGGGCTGGGCGTTCAGCCGCCTGCGCCGGATTGGGGATTGATGGTCGCGAGTAGCCGATCCCTGCTCACGACGGCACCCTGGGCGGTTCTGGCGCCGGCGATGGCGATTGCCTTTGTCGTCATCGGGTTTTCCCTGATCTCTGATGGCCTGCGGGACCTGGAAACGCAATGAGCACACCCCTGCTGGCCTTTGAAGATCTGTGTGTGGCGTTCCGTCGCAGGGGGCAGTGGCTTGAGGCGGTCAGCGGCGTGGACCTGGTCATCGGGGCCGGCGAAACGGTCGGCCTGGTCGGGGAGTCCGGGTGCGGTAAATCGACCCTCGCCATGGCAGCGCTCGGGTATCTGCCGGAAAACGCCCGGATACCCCGGGGCCGTGTCCGCCTTGCCGGCGAGGACCTCGCCGAGCTGACCCCGGCGGCTCTGCAGGATCGACGCGGCAACCAGGTCGCGGTGGTCTACCAGAACCCGGCAACCGCACTTAATCCCGCACTGACGATCGGCCGCCAGTTGACCGAGATTTTTGAGTACCAGCAGGGACAATCCGTCAAAGAGGCACGGCGCGCAAGCGTTCGCCTGCTCGAGCAGGTGCGCATCGCCGAGCCGACACAGCTACTCGATGCCTATCCCCATCAGATCTCCGGTGGCATGCAGCAGCGGGTGGTGATTGCGATGGCTCTGGCGGGTTCGCCGGACCTGCTGGTGCTCGATGAGCCGACGACGGCGCTTGATGCCAGTATCCAGGCGGAGGTTCTCGCGCTATTCGAGACGCTGCGCGCGGAACTGGGACTGGCCATGCTGCTGATCAGCCATGACCTGGCCGTCGTTCGTTCGGTGTGCGATCGAGTGGCGGTGATGTATGCCGGTGAAATCGTTGAGTCGGCACCGGTCCGGCAGTTGTTCGAGCAACCGCGACATCCTTACACCGCATCGCTGATGGACTGTATCCCGAGGGGTGAGGCGCATTGGCAATCCGGGCGGTTGGCGTGGATCCCGGGTAATCCGCCGGCCCTGGATGATCGACCCATGGGTTGTGCCTTTGCGCCCCGCTGCCCGATCGCGCGCGATGCCTGTCGGCATCAGGCGATTCCGCTGCGCAGGCTTGATCAAACGCATCGCAGCCGCTGTCTTTTCCCGGAGGAAACCGCGCCACCGGGCGGTAACCGGCCGCCCGCCGAGCCCATCAGGCGATCCATTGGCGGGCCCGTACTGGCCTGTGAAGACCTGGTGATGGAATACGGCGGTGTTCGTATTCTCGACCGGGTCAGCCTCGATGTGCGCGAGGGGGAGACGGTGGCGTTGGTGGGTGAATCAGGGAGTGGCAAAAGCACGCTGGCAAGAGGGCTGACGGGACTGACCGAGCCGGTGGCGGGTAAAGCGCTGCTTGAAGGTCATCCGCTGTCGCCACAGCAGCGCCAACGCGGCCTTAACGCGCGTCGCTCGCTGCAGATGGTGTTCCAGTCCCCCGAGAACACCCTGAATGCGAGTCACCGCATCGGTCCTGCGCTTGCCCGGGCCATACGGGGGCTGGGTGGACTGAGTCGGGCCGAGGCACGGGCGGCGGTGCCCGACCGATTGCGTCAGGTTGCGCTGGAAGTCGATACGGCCGAGCGTCGCCCCGGGCAGTTGTCCGGCGGGCAACGCCAGCGGGTCGCGATCGCCCGCGCCTTCGCCGGGGACCCGCGAGCGATCATCCTCGATGAGCCCACTTCGGCGCTGGATGTTTCGGTTCAGTCGGCAGTCCTCGACCTGTTGATTGACCTGCAGCAGCGCCGTGGCACGGCCTATTTATTCATCTCCCATGACCTGGCGGTGGTGCGCTATATCGCCGATCGCATTGCGGTGCTCTACCTCGGTCGCATCATGGAGTCGGGACCGGTGGAAGGGGTGTTCGAGGGGCCGCGTCATCCGTATACCGACCAGCTGCTGGCCGCGATTCCCGGGGTGGGTGATGGCCCGCCGGTCACCCAGCCGCAACGTGAGAATCCCGGTGCGGAGGCACGGCCGTCGGGCTGTCCGTTTGCCGCCCGGTGTCCCTACGTAATGCCGCACTGCGCTGAAACGCCGCCCCCGGCCCGTGAACCGTCACCGGGTCGGGTGGTGCATTGTCATCTGCCGGTCGAGTCGCTACCGGGCTGGTGAGTGTTTACCGTTGTCACGCGGGGACAGTGACAGAAGCCGCCACCTCACCAATGAACGTTATAGCGGGCGAAACCAGTTGATGGGCATGCGCGAGGGATGAGAGCTCACCCAGTTGCCCCGTGATCCGCCGTTGCATAGGTTGACTGGCATTTTCCACGATCGCGACGGGCGTCTCAGGTGAGCGGCCATGCGCGATAAGATTATGCTCGACCTGATCGAGGGTCGAAATGCCCATATAAAAAGCAAGTGTCTGTTTCTCCGCCGCAAGCGCAGCCCAGTCAATGCAATCGATCCCTTTGGCGCAGTGTGCGGTGACCAGACGGACCGATTGTGATCGATCCCGCTGAGTCAAGGGCATCTTCAGGGCGGCAGCGGCCCCCGACGCAGCCGTGATCCCGGGGATGATGGACAGGCGGACATCAGCAGCCTGCAGCGCGTCGATTTCCTCGCCGGCCCGGCCGAAGATCAGCGGATCGCCCCCTTTAAGGCGGACAACGCGGGCGCCACTGCTTGCATGCTCGATGAGCAGCTCGCAGATCTGTGCCTGATCGATGCCTTTATCGCCCGCCCGCTTGGCGACGCTGAGCAACTTCGCATCACGTCGTGCGTAATCGAGTATCGACCGATCCATGAGGCCGTCATAGGCGATGACATCAGCGCTCTGTATGGCACGTAATGCGCGGAGTGTGAGTAACTCCGGATCGCCTGGGCCCGCCCCGACAAGCATGACCTCGCCGGTTGGCGTCTGGCGCTGATCCGCCAGCGACTCCAGGATGTGATTCGCGGCCGCGTTGTCATCGCCCTGATCCGCGGCGTCGGCGGGAGGGCCTGCCATCGCCCAATTGAGGAACTGGCGACGTTTCGGAATCTCCGGGTAGCGTGTTCGAATCGGCACGCGCAGCTCGCTGAGGAGGCTGGCGAGACGGCCCGATCCCGGGCGTAACATTCGTTCAATCCGGCTGCGGGTCATCCTTGCCAGCTCTGGAGCAGTCCCGGCGGAGCTAACAGCGATCATCAACGGCGATCGGTCGACAACTGACGGTACGATCGCGCTGCACTGCTCGAGCTGGTCCACGGCGTTGAACGGTACGCCTTGTCGCTCGGCCTGGTCACGAACCCACTCTAAAGTCGCCGGCGCCGCGTCGGCGACAACGATCAAGTGTCTGTCACCAAGATGTCGCGGCTCGACCGGCGGTTTCATCCATTCGATCACTCCGTCCGCCGCGAACGCTGCGAGATCCTCGGTGAGCGCATCCGCGATGACGGTGATCTGCGCCCCGGCCCGGCTCAGGCGACGGACTTTACGTTCCGCCTCGATGTTCCCACCGATCACTAACACCTGACGCTGTTTCAATCGCAGGAAAATCGGGTAGAAAGGGGATCCGGTATTGCTACTTATATTACGCATTATTGGAGAATATCGGGTTCTACAGCATCCGAAAAATATCGCTGCTTTATATGCGTATTCCAGAAAGTTCTTTTGACGTTTTGGTCTGCATATCTAGACTTCGCAAAAGTAATTGTAGACGGGATGACGTATGCCGGGTTTAGGGCAACTGAACGCAGTGTTGGAAAAGCATCTTCGCGCACTGGTCTCAACGGCAGACCGGGACGAACTGCTGTGGGTGTCGGGATATACCGCCGGTCTGGCGACCGCCGATGTGGAAGTGACGGATCAACCGCTCGATGCGCCCGCCGCCAGTGCTCCAACAGCGCCCGCCACGCAGTCGCTGACGATCTGGTACGGCACAGAGACAGGTAATGCGCAGGGTGTCGCCGAACGGCTCAAACAACAGGCGGAAGCACGTGGCATTGATGTCGAGATGTCTGATCTGGCGACGGTCAATCCGCGCCAGATCCGTAAAAAAGAACTGCTTGCGCTGGTGTTGAGCACCCATGGCGACGGCGAGCCGCCCGAGACCGCCGAGGGATTCCACCGGTACTTGCATGCCGACAACGCACCCCGCCTGGATGATCTCGAATACAGCGTCCTTGCGCTGGGTGATTCTTCTTATCCGGACTTCTGCGAGGCGGGGAAGAATATCGATGAGCGGCTGCAGGCGCTCGGGGCATCACCGTTAGGTCCTCGCATTGACTGCGACGTCGAGTTTGATGCTGAAGAGGCTCAGTGGGCCTCTATGTTGTTTGAACGGCTTGAGTCCGCTCCGCAGTCCCAAACGGTACAAGCCGTCCCGTCCACGGGGTCGCAGCATGATCGCCGTAATCCATACCACGCGGAGGTGCTCGAACGCGCGCCACTGACGGTTCCGCCGTCCGGCAAGCGCGTGGGCCACGTGGTGCTCTCGCTGGAGGATAGCGGTATCGAGTATGCGCCTGGGGATTCACTGGGTATCCAGCCGCGCAACGACGATGCTCTGGTGGACGAACTGTTGCAACTGACCGGGCTGTCTGGTGACGAGGAGGTAGCCGTCGATGACTCGAAGCTGACGTTGCGGGCGGCCGCGACTGAGCGGCTGGAACTCACGCAGGTCGTTGTGCCATTTCTGAAGGAATGGGCGGCTCTGACCGGTCATGACGCACTGGAGGCAATCGCTAACGATCGGGAGCGTCTGCGTGACTGGTTGAGCACGCGTCAGACCGTGGATGTCATCCGTGCCTACCCCGGCGAGGTTAGTGCCGATCAGCTGGTGGGAGCGCTACGTAAGTGCCCGCCTCGGCTCTATTCAATCGCCTCGAGCCCTGAATTGGCCGATGGTGAGGTGCATCTGACAGTCCGTCTCGAGACCGGCGAGCACGACGATCGTACTCGGACCGGTGCGGCTTCGGGTTATCTACTCGAGCGTCTCCAGGTCGGTGACACGGCCCCGGTTTATGTCGAACCGAATCCGCGCTTCAAGCTGCCGGAGGCAGGTTCCACTCCCGTCATCATGGTTGGTCCTGGCACCGGGGTCGCTCCGTTTCGGGCCTTTATGCAACATCGTGAAGCGATCGGTGCAACGGGAGGCAACTGGTTGTTCTTCGGTGAACAGCACCGCCGGACGGACTTTCTCTACCAGCTCGACTGGCAGCACTGGCAGGAGACCGGACTGCTCAACCGGTTATCCGTTGCCTTTTCGCGGGATGGAGCGGAACGCAAATATGTACAGCACCGGATCCTTGAGGAGGGTGCCGATGTGAATGAGTGGCTCGAGCGCGGTGCGCACTTCTACGTCTGTGGTAACGGGCGAGGAATGGCAGAGGCGGTCGAAGACGCGCTGAAAACGGTCATCGCCACGGAGCGTGGATTCAATGATGAGCAGGCACAACAGGCAATCGACCTGCTGAAGAGCGAGGGCCGTTACCAGAAGGATGTCTACTGATGGCTAAAAATCTTGACCTTGAAAAAATAAAGGCGCAAAGCCGAGGCCTGCGCGGAAGGCTTGTCGCAAGCCTGGAAAATGACACCACGGGCGCTGTCCATCCCGAGGATACTGCGATCACCAAGTTCCACGGTATCTATCAGCAGGATAACCGGGAGAGTCGCCGTCAACGTCGAGAGGCGAGGCTTGAACCGGATTATCGGTTCATGATCCGTGTGCGGGTGCCGGGTGGTGTGGCATCGCCTCAGCAGTGGTCGGCACTGAATGAAACGGCGTATCAGCTTGGCGGTGGCAGTCTGCGCTTGACAACGCGTCAGGCCGTTCAATTCCACGGCGTCACCAAAGAGGATCTGCCGGACCTTATGCGTCGGCTTGATGCGGTGCTGATGGACTCGTTGGCTGGATGCGGGGATGTCAATCGGAATGTCATGTGTCATGTCCAGCCTGAGGCAGGCCCTCTCCACGCCGAGACGTCACGCATCGCGCGGGAAATCAGCACGCATCTGACGCCACGTACGGATGCATGGCGGGAGATTTGGGTTGACGGCGATAAAGTCGATACCAAGGAGATTGAGCCGGCTCCGGACCCGCTTTACGGCCGGACGTATCTCCCCAGGAAATTCAAGATAGGGATTGCTCTGCCGCCGATTAATGACGTTGATGTCTACAGTCAGGATATCGGCCTGATCGCGATCGAGCGAAATGGTGGCCTTATCGGGTTTAACGTGCTGGCGGGTGGTGGCTTGGGCTGCAGTCAGGGTGATCCAAACACATTTCCGCGGCTCGCAGAATCGCTCGGATTTGTCCGGACCGAGGACGTAGTCGCCGTCTGCGAGGCGATCGTAACCGTCCAGAGGGATTACGGGGATCGTGAGAATCGCCGCCATGCTCGCTTCAAATACACCGTTGACGACCGTGGCATCGAATGGCTTGCAAAGGAAGTCGCGACACGGAGCGGAGTTACGCTCGATCATCCCATCCCGGTCGCGTTCAACGGCAATGGAGATCGATTCGGGTGGCATAAAGCTGTTGATGAGCGATATCAACGAACGGTCTTCGTTGAAGGCGGGCGACTCACTGGCGAGACACGTGAGGCACTCGCGCGCATTGTCCGTGATTACAGCGAGGATGTTCGCATCACACCCAATCACAACGTCATTCTAAGCGGTATCCGGCCGTCTGACTGTGAGTCCGTCGATACGCGTCTGCGTGATGCAGGTCTGGATGATGAATCGGTCTCGGTGCGCCAGCGTCATTCGATGGCGTGTGTTGCTTTCCCGACTTGCGGCCTGGCGATGGCGGAGTCCGAGCGGTATCTCCCGACATTGCTGGCGTCCATTGACGAAATTGCGGTTCGTCACGGAATTGGCGATGTTCCCATGACGATCCGCATGTCGGGTTGCCCGAACGGCTGCTCACGGCCCTATCTCGGAGAAATTGGTTTCGTTGGCCGTGCACCGGGACGATACAACATGTATCTCGGTGCGGCCTTTGATGGCTCGAGGCTCAATCGAATTCATCGCGAGAATATCGACGAACCGACAATTCTTGAAATCATTGATCAGCTATTCGCGGCTTTTGCACAGAATCGTGCAGTTGATGAGGCGTTCGGCGATTACCTCATTCGTTCCGGGACGATTTCCGCCACCGTTCATGGCAGCGAGACAAACGAGTTGCGGGGCGACTAATGGTGGACAGGATCGATAGGGGTGAACAGGGTGACGGATTAGCAGAGATGAGTGCCACCGATCGGGTCCGATGGGGTCTTGAGACCCTGCCCGGGCGAGCCGTTCTGAGTTCCAGCTTCGGTAATCAGGCGGCTGTTCTGCTGCACATGACTACCTCCATCCAGGCCGATATACCGGTTGTGTTCATTGACACGGGCTACCATTTCGCCGAGACCTATCGGTTCGTCGAGCAACTGACCAAGCGGTTGGATCTCAATTTGCACGTCTTCTCGGCAGCGCGCAGCGCTGCCTGGCAGGAAACGATAGACGGTAAACGCTGGGAGCAGGGCGGGGACGCCTTACGCCGCTACAACGATGAGAACAAGGTCGAACCGATGAGGCGAGCACTGGATGAATTGCAGGCGGGGGTCTGGATCAGTGGCCTGCGGCGTGTGCAGTCGGCTTCACGTTCGGATATCGCGTTCCGGGAATCGCGATGGGGCGTTGAAAAGCTTCATCCGCTCGCCGACTGGAGCGATTATGATGTCCACCAGTACCTGACGCGTTATGCCTTGCCATATCACCCGCTTCGGGAGGCCGGTTACATTTCTATTGGAGACTGGCATACGACCCGTGCCGTCGGTGATGTCACCGATTCCGAAGATCTGCGGTTCGGTGGGTATTTCCGGGAATGCGGGCTGCATCGTTAGGTCTCGGCAATCTCTCGGATCGCATCGACGAGGCTGCTGGCCGGCTGAGCGCCCGAGATCAGATAGCGTCCGTCGATCACGAAACCCGGCACGGCACTGACGCCCGCCTGCATGAATCGTTGCTCGGCCGCCCGGACGGTCTCCGCATAGCGATCGGATCGGGCGACCGCCTCCGCCGCTTCACCGTCCAGGCCAACCTGCTGCGCCGCCTCGCGCAGGACCACCGGATCTGATGGACGCTTCGCCTCACCGAAGTAGGCATCGAACAGCGCCTGCTGCAGCGCGGTCTCGCGGCTCTGTTCGGCGGCCCAGGCGAGCACGCGGTGGGCATCGAACGTATTGTGCGCACGTCGCGCCCTCGCACCATCGAAATTCAGCCCCAGGTCGCTGGCGAGCTTGATCATTTCGCCCTGGGTGCGCTCAACACGCTCGGCATCCTGGCCGTATTTATTGCATAGATGCTCGAGTATCGGCTCGCCCTCGGGTGGCATGTCCGGATTCAGCTCGAACGGCTGCCATGCGAGCTCGACTTCGATCTCGCCGGCGAGCGTCTCCAGCGCGTGTTCAAGGCGTCGGTAGCCAATCGCACACCAGGGGCAGGCGATGTCTGAAACCAGATCGATTCGAAGGTTCTGCATGATCCATCTCCTTAGATGAGTCTGGAATAAGCCCATGAATACTCGGTATTACTGGCCTGACACGCTGGCTGATACGCTCCAGCTCCAAACTATTAGGAGCAGATCACCATGAGTCGAGCCGACGAGTTTATTGACGCCAACCGGCAGTACGCCAGCCAGTTCACGCAGGGCGACCTGCCCATGCCCCCCGCGCGTCAGGTGGCCGTGGTGGCCTGCATGGATGCCCGGCTGGATGTCTATCGCCTGTTGGGTCTTGGTCTCGGCGAGGCGCACGTCATCCGTAATGCCGGCGGCGTCGTCACCGACGATGTGGTGCGCTCGTTGCTTATTTCGCAGCGCCTGCTGGGGACCACGGAAATCGTCCTGATCCACCACACCGACTGCGGCATGCTGACCTTCAAGGATGATGCGGTCAAAGCCGATATCGAAAAGGAGACGGGCCATCGGCCGGCGTTCGCGCTCGACGCATTCGACGACCCCTATGCCGATGTTCGCCAGTCGATCCGCCGGTTGAAGGCCGTCCCCTACCTGCCCAATGGCCAGGCCATCAGTGGATTTGTTTATAACGTCGCTCACGGAACGCTGGAGCCCGTGAGCGAGGCGTAAAATCAATGAGCCACGCGTGATCAGTCATCCGGGGTGCGGAATCCCCGGCGCAGGGCATCGATCCGCTGAATATGGGCCGGGCCGATCTCGCAGCATCCGCCCACCAGCGTGGCGCCCGCAGCAATCCACTGCTGGACATGCCGGGCGTAGGCTTCGGGTGTCAGGCCCTCGCGGGCGGCCAATGACTCAACCGTGCCGCCGGGCCTGAGCTCGGCGGCCGCCTCAAAGCCATTGGCATAACCACCAAACGGCACATCGTGACCGGCGAGGTCGGCCATGGCCCGCGTCAGTGCCTCGGGTGCCGAGCAATTGACCAGAACGGCTTCCGCCCCCTCGGCGACCACCGCCTGCGCGGCGTCGGCCAGTCGCTCACCGGATCGAAGCTTGCCGCCGTCCGCGTCATCCACCGTAAAGGCGACCCAGACGGCATGGCCGTGCGCCTTGGCGGCGCGCGTGGCCGCTACGGCCTCGCGGGTCAGTGTCATGGTCTCGGCGATGAAAAGGTCCACGCCCTGCGCCTGGGTCGCGGCGAGGCGCTCGTAATCGCGCCGGCAGGTGGCGTCATCCGGGACGACGTCCGCATGGTAGCTCGCCACGAGGGGCGGCAGGCAGCCGGCGATGCGCACCGCCCGACCGCTGTCACGCCGCGCCCGATGCGCCGCGTCAAGGGCGGCTTGATGCAAGGGCTCGAACCATGTCGGGTCACCGTCCCGGGCAAGACGCAGGGGCGTTGCGGCATAGTTATTGGTGATGATGATGTCCGCCCCGGCATCGATGTAATCGCGGTGGGCGGCGGTGACAAGCGCGGGCTCGTCCATCATGACCTGGGCCGACCACAGTGCCGAGGCCCGCTTCTGACTGCGCTTGCGCAGTTCCTGTCCCATACCGCCGTCGAGAAGAGTGATCATGCCGAGTCCCCAGTGTGGTCGCGCGTTAAGGTATCCGCGGCTGAGACAGTGCGGTGGCGCAGAAGTTGAGCCGCGTTCCATCTGCGTTGTCTGCTATTGTCGGGTGATGGGGCTCAACCGCCGTCGTAATCTGCTGGCACTGCTCGTGGCGGTGCTGCTCATCCCGGCCATCGGCGCCGCCGACTGTCGCATCGAAGACAGCGGCCTGAGCGCGCTGGCGGCGTCGGCTGACCGGTTCAAGACGCTACGCACGCTGCATGTAGCGGTGGCGGGTGAGCCGGTGGTTGGCCGAGGTTTTCGTGGGGCATCGCCGCAGGCGGCCACCAATGTCAAGTCGGCGTCCAAGACCCTGATGGCGGCGCTGGTCGGCGCGGCGATCCAGCAGGGCGTGATCCGCGGCGTGGACGAACGGGTCGCCGACACGTTGCCGGAGGCGATGCCGGCCCAGGCGCCCGAGCCCCTCGGCCACCTCACGCTTGAACATCTGTTGTCCATGCAGGCGGGGCTGGAGCGCACCTCCGGCGAGCATTATGGGGCCTGGGTGGCCAGTGACCACTGGGTGAAGGCCGTCCTCGACCAGCCCATGAAAGGCGAGCCAGGCGGCGAGATGCGCTACTCCACCGGCAACACCCATTTGTTGTCGGCCATTCTCCAGCGGCGTACCGGTGCCTCGGCGTACGCGCTCGCCAACCGCTGGCTCGCCCCGGCGGGTGTCCAGGTGACCGACTGGATCACCGACCCGCAGGGCGTCGCACTGGGTGGCAATCAGGTGGCCATGCGGCCGGCGGCGCTGCTGTCACTGGGGGAGCTCTATCGGCGCGGTGGCGTCACCGCCGACGGCGAGCGGCTGCTCCCCGAGGGCTGGGTGAGGGCAAGCTGGCAGGTGCGCGGTCGCTCACGCTGGACCAACGATGGGTACGGCTACGGCTGGTTCATCCGCTCGTTCGCCGGCTATCCCGGCTACTACGGCTGGGGCTATGGCGGGCAGATGCTCTATGTGATTCCCGAGCTGGCCATGACGGTGGTGATCACCTCGGACCCCAACAAGCCCTCCGGCCGGACGGGCTATCGGGATGCGCTGCATGGTTTCGTCAACCGACTGGCGGATCGTGTCGCAGCGCTTCAGGGGGCCTGCGTGGCATCTTTTGGATAGAGCATGTGGACGCCTTTGTTGCCGTCGACCACCTGGGTGATGCGTAGGTCGCCCAGCATGCTGGCCATCATGTAAGCCTGACTGCGATCGAGCCCGGTCCGTGCGGTCAGTAGCTGCACCATCTGCCGGACCGCCTGCTCCGCCGCCTGATCGAGGCTGGGATGCAGGCCCATGCTGATCCAATGGCTGGGGGTCTCTGCGAAGGGTGCGGATTCAGGGATGTCGCGGCGGACCGTCAGGCGGAAGCGTCCCTGCAGTGCGGTCTCCAGCGCATCGATGCAGACCTCGCCGTCGCCCTGGCGGCCATGCCCATCGCCGACGCTGAACAGCGCGCCGTCGTTGAATACCGGCAGATAGAGCGTCGTCCCCGGAACCAGCGCCCGGTTATCGATGTTGCCGCCAAAGGCCCAGGGCACGGGCGAGGCGAGGCGCCCCCACTCCGGCGGTGGCGCGACGGCCATAATGCCAAAGAACGGGTCGAGCGCGATCGACTGTCCCCACGGCAGGGTGGCCTGATTCCGAACGCGGTCGATGTCGATCAGTATCTGCTGATAGTCGGTGAACTCGGCCGGCAGGATCCCCTTGAGGGGCAGGATCTCGCAGAAGCCCCAGTCCTGGCGGGGGGTGGCCGCGAGGATGTCGATCTGCAGGCAATCCCCGGGTCGCGCGCCGTCGACGTGGATCGGGCCGGTGAGGTGATGCACGCCTTCACCCCGCTCCTTTCGCTGCGCCTCGAGCACCGCGCGGTGATCGGGCAGGACGCGCGCCGGGTCGGCGGGCAGGTTTTCGGGCTCACCCGAGAGGGTGTCGATGACGACCTCGTCGCCCGATTGGACATGCAGGACCGCTGGGCGGGCGGCGTCCAGATAGCCCCAGGCAACGGTATCCGGCGTGGCGGTCAGATGATGGGGGGCGGGCATTCAGGCGCACTCCGGTGGCTATTGCAGGTATTTGTAGACGGTGGTGCGGGACAGGCCCAGACGCCGGGCCGCATCCGCGACGTTGCCCTCGCACTGTTCGACCATCAGGGCGATGGTCTGGCCGTGGACATCGCGCCACTTCAATCCATTGTCGGTGAGCTGCAGCAACGCCTCGGCGATCCGGCCGGCGGTAACCGGCGAGTCCACGGCGGTGGCGAGATCGGGAAAATCTTCGATGACCAGTTCAAATCCTGCCGTCCGCACGCTGGCATGCTGCAGCTGGGATCTGAGTTCATGGAGGTTGCCCGGCCAGTGATGCCCCTGCAGCGCTTTCAGGGCGGCGGCGGTAAGGCGCAGATCGGGCTGGATCTCCGCCAGGCAGTGTTCGATCAGTTCATCCAGGTCATCGCGCTCGCGCAGTGGCGGCACGGCGACGCGAAAGCCGGCCAGTCGATAGGCCAGATCGGTGCGCAGTCGTCCCTGGCTGGCTTCATGGGCGGGGCCCTCCAGTCCAGTACTGATGAGCAGCACATCGTTGTCCTGCAGCCGCTCGACCAGTCGCAGCAGGGCCGCCTGGGTGGTGGAATCGAATTCGCCGGGGGCGTCGATGCACAGGGTGCCGCCTTCGAGCATCGCGGGGGTGATCGCCTCGGGCGAGTCGCCGGGGCGCAGGCAGTGCCAGGCGCCCTGGCGGCCGGTGCTCGCGTGGATGAAGCCGGCGAGGGCGGTCTTGCCGGTGCCGGTCTCGCCGTCAATGCTGATGCAAAGGCCACGGTGAGCGGCCTGGGGCAATCCCGTGACGCGCTCGGCGAGGACCGGGTCCTCGAGGATCAGTGCGGGGGTCGCCGCCTGCGCGGCGCCGTCATCGGTGACAGGCCGGGTCGCCACGGGGACCGCCCGGGCGGACAGGGCGAAACTGGCGCGGTTTGACAGGCAGCGCATCGAGGCGGCGGAGCCGAAGCGGTCGCGCACCCGGACCGTCTCGCCGCGGCCCAGGCGGCTGGCCAGGCTCTCGAGGGGTTCCTCGAAGACCGCTGAGAATGACCGGCCGATCAGATCGCTCAGCCCAGCCAGAAAAATACCGCCGCGGCGATTGAACGCGACGATGCGGTAGTCCCGGTCCAGCACCAGTACCCCGACGCTCAGGGTGTCCAGATATTCCGGGCGGGGATGGAACAGCAGGATCAGTTGATCCTCGCAGCGCGAGCGGATCAGGCAGTTCTCAATATTGCCGGCGGACATCTGCAGCAGCGCGGCGGTGTGCTCCTGGCGGTGGGCGGCCGTGGTGGAGGCGTCAAGCAGCCCGGCGATGGCGCCGCGCCCGTCAAAGATCGGCGTGCAGATGCACGAGACCCCGGCGTTGGCACGCAGGTAGTGTTCCTCCCCATAGACGTGCGCGGGCCGGCCGGTCTTGAGCGCGATACCGAGGGCGTTGGTGCCGCGCACCACCTCGGTCCAGTCCGATCCGGGCACCACCGTATGGGCGGCGGCGTTGTCGGCGAACTGATGGTCCACCAGTGTCTGCAGAATCAGACCATCCGAGCTGCCCAGCGCAATCATGAAGTTGGACCCGGCGATCTGGTCGTAGAGCAGCTCGATCTCGGGCCGCGCAAAGCGGATGAGGTCGTCGTGGGATTCGCAGGCATCGCGCAGTGCGTCGGCATCAAGGTCCGCGAGGCGGGCCGGGCCCAGGGGATCGAGTCCAAGGTCAACGCAACGCTGCCAGCTCTCGGCGATATCCGGCGGCAGCGACGCGGTGGAGACACGCCCCCGCCGCTCGAGGCATTGCCGGGCCCTCGAGATCTCCCGCGACTGAATAGCCACATTGTCCTCCTCGCGCCGACCCCGATTTTTAGTGAACGCAAAGGCCATGGGGTTCTGGCGTAACGGCTTTGAAATTACCCCGCTTTACGGGGGCGATCAAGTCATCGCGACCGGAACGCACAGGAGTGTCCAGAGATTGGACAGTCGCTTTGAAGTGTTCAGTTTTTGGACACAAAAAACGTTTATAATCAGGTACTTGCAATTGCGTCCCAGGCTCCTGTATTGATGATGTCGATCGCGACAAAAACAGGAGGAGATCGACAATGAGTGCACAGAAACTAGCGGGCAAGCGCGCCTTGATCACCGGTGGCTCAAGGGGCATCGGCAAGGGCATCGCCACGCTTTTCGCCGAGCATGGTGCGGATGTGGCGTTCTGCCATTACAACGATGCGGAGCGCGCCAGCGAGACCGCCCACGAGATCGAGGCGATGGGGCGTCGGGTCTACTCCGCCGAGTGTGATGTCAGCCAGCCCGCCAACGTGCAGGCGTTCTATGCCGATGCCAAGAACGCGCTGGGCCAGATCGACATCCTGGTCAATAACGCCGGTCACAACATCACCGAGCCGTTTGAGGACATCAGCGAGGCGAGCTTCGACCGCATGTGGTCGGTGCATGTGAAGGGCACCTACTTCATGACTCAGGCGGTCTATCGCGACATGAAGCCCCGCGGCGAAGGGCGGATCATTAACGTGACTTCGCAGCTCGCCTACAAGGGCGCCCCGGCCCTGACCCATTACTGCTCGGCCAAGGGCGCGAACATGACGTTCACCCGGGCCTTGGCACTGGAGTGCGCCGACACCGGCGTGCGGGTCAATGCGGTCGCCCCCGGGGTCACCCACACCGACCTGCTGACACCGCTCGCGCAGGAGGTCCTCGACGGCCTGAAAGCGGCGATTCCGATCGGCCGGTTCGGCGAGGTCGAGGAGATCGCGCCCTCGGCGCTGCTGCTCGCCTCGGATGACGGCAGCTTTTTCCACGGCACCTGCATCTCGCCCAACGGTGGCGAAGTCATGCTCTGATCGCGGAGCAGTCTAAAAAAAGAGAGAAAAGAGGAGAGAATCATGCACAGTGAAAAACTGTTGCGTTCAGCCAAGGTCCTGACCGCGGCGTCGGCACTGGGGCTTGCGGCCGGCATGGCGTCGGCCGAGGACTACACCCGGTTCGGCATCGAGCAGGACGTCCCCGGGATGTGCAGCTACGAGTCCATTGATGCCAAGGACTACAGCGGTCGCGAATTGACCGTGATCACCCATGCGATTCCGGTCATCGGTGAGCCCACCAAACTCCACGCCGAGCAGTTCTCGGAGCTGACCGGCGCCGACGTCGAAGTGGTGCATGTGCCGTTCGGGGACCTGTTCCAGCGCATCATGATCCCGTTCCAGACCGGGCAGGACGCCTATGACGTGCTGTTCTACGCCTCGCTCTGGCTGGGTGACTACAACCCCTATCTGGCCAATGTGCCCGAGGAGTACCAGTCCACGGCGGGCATGCAGGGCCTCACCGACACCACTCGCGATGTGGGGATGTGGGGCGGTGAGATGAAGCAGTACATCATGGATGGTGACCGCCATTACCTGAAATATCGCGAGGATATCTTCAGTGATCCGGACATGCAGGCGCGGTTTCTCGAGGAGACCGGCCGTGAGCTGACCGTGCCCGAGACCTGGGAGGAGTACAACGAAGTCGCGCGCGTGTTCACCGGCTGGGACTGGGATGGCGACGGCGATCCCAATTATGGCTCGGCCGAGGTGGTCAAGCGTGACGATCTGATGTTCTCGGCGTTCATCAGCCGTGCGGCGCCGTACGCCAAGCATCCCGATGTCGGCGGCGGGTTCTTCTTTGATCTCGAGACCATGGAGCCGCTCATCAACAACCCGGGCTGGGTCCGCGGGCTTGAGCTGTTTGTCGAGGCGCAGGACGCATTCCCCCCGGGCGGCACCAACTTTGGCCTGGGTGACGAGATCTTCTCGTTTGGCGGTGGCGAGACGCTGATGAGCTACAGCTGGGATGACGCACTCATCCAGGCGCAGCAGGCCGACAGCCCCATCCGTAACGACGTCCGCACGCAGATGCTGCCGGGCGCCCGCGAGGTGTGGAACCGTGAGACCGGCGAGTGGGACACCTTCGAGGAACCCAACCGCGCGGCCTACATCACCTGGGGCTGGACCAGCGCCGTGGCGCAGTCGAGTGAGAACAAGGACATGGCGTTCGACTATCTGTGCTTTTTCTCCAATGAGGCCAATACCCGTCACGATCTGCAGATCGGCCGATTCGGCGTCAATCCCTACCGCGCCGGTCACTTCGACGCCGACTTCTGGGCGGACGATCTGGGCTGGGATCGGGACATGGCCGAGCAGTATGTGGAAACGCTCGAGCGCATCGACAGCTACGATAATCGGGTCTTCGACCTGCGTGTCCCGGGTGTCGGCCAGTTCATGACCTCACTCGCGGCCGGTGTGGCCGAGGCGGTCGCCGGTCAGGCGACGCCGCAGGCGGCGCTGGATGGAGTTGCCGAGGAGTGGTCGCGGATTGTCGATCGGATCGGCAAGGACCGTGTCCGCGAGGCCTACGCCAACGTGGTCGAGATCGAGGACGCGCGCTAGCTCGTCATTCCAGGGGCGGTCCGGCGCGGTCGGGCCGCCCCTTCTGACCGAGTCGATGACGGTTTCGACGTGCGGAGCGGGGGCCCATGTACCGACAGAAACATCTTTTTCTCCTGCCCGGTCTGCTGGTGCTGGTGGCGATCATCATCTTTCCGCTGCTGTTCACCATCCGGGTCAGTTTTTCCAGCTGGGACGTCTTCCAGCCCGAGCTGGACTGGATCGCCGGTGGCAACTATGGCCGGCTGCTCGAGGACGCGCGCTACTGGGGTGCGCTGGGACGCCTGATGGTCATGGCGGTGGGGACGGTGCTGATCCAGTACGTCCTCGGTTTTGGCCTGGCCCTGCTGGTCTGGGGCGATCTGAAGGCACGGCGGTTTTTCCGGGTGCTGTTTCTGGTGCCGATGATGACAACGCCAGTGGTCATGTCGGTGATCTGGCGCACCGTGTTCCATGAAAGCATCGGCCCACTCAATGGCCTGCTCCAGGCGCTGGGGCTGCAGGGCGTGCCCTGGCTGTCCGAGCCGGCGCTGGCATTCGCCAGCGTGATGATGGTCGAGATCTGGCAGTGGACGCCGTTCATGTTCCTGTTGCTGCTGGCGGGTTTGGTGTCGTTGCCGCGCGAGCCGTATCTGGCGGCCAGGATCGATGGTGCGGGCCCGATCCGGACATTTTTTGCCGTGACCTTCCCGGCCATGGCGGGCATCTCCATCGCGGCCATCCTGATCCGGCTGATCGAGGCCTCGAAGATCATGGAATCGGTGTATGTCATGACCTCGGGCGGGCCGGGCACCGCGACCGAGACCTCCACCTACTACATCTACATCCGCGGGTTGCGCGACTTTCAGCTGGGGTACGCGTCGGCGCTGTCAGTGACCTATCTGGTGATCATGATCATCAGCCTGACGATCATCGCCAAGGTGCTCGTGAGGCTCTTCGTGAAGGATCGAACATGAAAACCCTCTATCTGGCGATCAAGTACCTCGCGATCCTGTTGTGGTCGTGTTTTGTCCTGTTCCCGTTTCTCTGGGCGGTGACGACCTCGTTCAAGACCGCCAACGGCGTGACCGGCGGCGCGACCTGGATCCCCTGGCTGCAGTACAAGCCGAGCCTGCAGGGCTGGCAGTCGCTGTTTGGCGGCTCGGGCGGCACGGATATCAGCGGACCGTATCTGAACAGCATCATCGTCACCGGTTCGGCGTCATTGATCAGCATTGTCCTGGGCACGCTCGCCGCCTACGGCCTGTCGCGGTTCACCTTCCGGGCCGGCTTCATCCGCAATGCCGATATCACCTTCTTTTTCATCTCGCAGCGGATCATGCCGCCGATCGTCCTGGCGATTCCGTTCTTTCTGCTGCTGCGCCAGCTGGGCCTGCTGGATACGCTGGCCGGGCTGATTCTGGTGTACATCGCGCTGCTGCTGCCCATCGCGGTCTGGGTGATGGTGGATTTTTTCAACAACGTGCCGCGCCAGCTCGATGAGATGGCATGGCTGGACGGCTGTACGCCGCTGACGACGTTCTATCGGGTGATCCTGCCCAATTCCGTACCGGGGCTGATCGTCGCCGGCATGTTCTGCCTGATCTTTGGCTGGAATGACTTCTTTTTCGCCTTCACGCTCACGTTCACCGACACCCAGCTGCTGCCGGTGGCGATCGTCGCGCTCAACTCGTCGGTCACGCCGTGGTGGTCGCTGTCGGCGTCCGCTCTCATCTCCGTCGCTCCGCTGATCCTCTTGGCCTTCGTGGTCGAGCGTTTCCTCTCGCGGGGCGGCCTGGCCGGTGCTGTGAGGTAGTCCCATGTCGGCATTGACGTTGCAGAACATCAACTTAAGCGTCAGGGACGAGACCTGGCTGGATGACATCTCGCTGCATCTTGAACCGGGCGCGCTCTACACCCTGCTGGGGCGCACGGGGGCCGGCAAGACCAGCCTGATACGGGCCATTGCCGGTCTCGAGACGCTGGATGCGGGGCACATCGAGCATGGCGGGAGGCGCTGGGACGGTCTGGCCCCCTGGCGCCGCCCGGTGGCCATGGTCTATCAGCAGTTCATCAACTACCCGCATCTATCGGTGCTCGACAACGTGGCGTTCCCGCTGCGTCGTGCCGGTGTCGCCGCCGCGCCCGCGCGTGAGCGGGCCTGGCAGACCATCGAGCGGGTGGGGCTTGCGGCCATGGCGGACCGCCGTCCGGGTGCGCTGTCCGGCGGGCAGCAGCAGCGGGTCGCCATCGCCCGGGCGCTGACCAAGGATGCCCCGGTGCTGTTGCTCGACGAGCCGCTGGTCAACCTTGACTACAAGCTGCGCGAGCAGATGCGTGAGGATCTGGTCGAGCTGCTCGAGGGGCGACGCTCGACCATCGTGATCTATGCCAGTACCGAGCCGTCCGAGGCGCTGCAGATGAGCGCCCGGCTGCTGGTCATGGAAGAGGGGCGGGTCGTCCAGGAGGGCCCGCCCCGCGCCGTCTTTGACGCGCCGGCAAGCGTGGGCGCCGCGCGGGTCGTCAACGACCCACCGGTCAATATCCTATCAATGACCCTGGATAGCGACGCCGCGGAGGTGGAAAGCCTGGGCTGGTTCTCCCTCGAAACCCTGTTCGGTGTCGAACGCCTCGGGCTGCTGGGGGATCAGGGGCTGTCCCCGGGACAGTACTATCTGGGCCTGCGCGCCAGCGATCTGGCGCTGGCGCCCGAAGGCCGCCCGGCGGTGGTGACGCTCACCGAGGTCAGCGGCTCGGAGACTGTCACCCATCTGGACATGGCCGGTTGTCATCTGGTGCTGCACGAGCGGGCGGTGGTCAATCACCCGGTGGGCAGTCAGATCCACATCCGGCCGCGCCTCTCGACGGTATTCGTATTCGATCGCAATGGCCGGCGCGTGCATGTCGCGCACCCCGGTCGGCGCGCGGACTCAAGGCAGTAACACCCATGGCGGATATTCACCTCGAATCCCTTGCGCATTCCTACGACCCGGCGGCGGCGTCGCCGGAGTACGCACTCAAACCGCTCGATATGACCTGGCGCAATGGCGAGACCTACGCGCTGCTTGGCCCCTCGGGCTGCGGCAAGAGCACCATGCTCAACATCATCTCCGGCCTGATCCAGCCCAGCCACGGCCGGGTGCTGTTCGACGGTGAGGATGTCACCCGGCGCGGCACAGCGGCCCGCAACATCGCACAGGTCTTTCAGGTGCCGGTCATCTATCGGTCCATGACGGTGCGCCAGAACCTGGCGTTTCCACTGGTCTGCCGGCGTCGTCAACGCGCGGAGATTGATCGGCGGGTGAGCGATGTGGCTGAGCTGCTGGGGCTGGAGCATGTGCTCAACCGCCCGGCGGTGGCGCTCACCGCCGATCAGAAGCAGCTCGTCTCGTTGGGGCGGGGGCTGGTGCGTGACGATGTCAGTGCATTGCTGCTCGATGAGCCGCTCACGGTCATCGATCCGCAGCTTAAGTTCGAGCTGCGCCGCAAGCTCAAGGCCGTCAATCAGGCCTTCAACATCACCATGGTCCTGGTCACCCACGACCAGAACGAGGCGCTGACCTTCGCGCGCAGCATCATTGTGATGAACCATGGCGAGATCGTGCAGCAGGGCGATCCGCAGACCCTGTTTGATAATCCGCGCACCGAGCATGTCGGCTACTTCATCGGTTCACCGGCGATGAACTTCCTCCCCGCGGTGAGGCGAGCCGATGCGCTGGGCGTGCTGGATGGTCACCTGCAGGTACCGATGACGCCGGCCATGGCGGGCAGTGATGATCTGAAAATCGCCTTCCGCCCCGAGCATGTCAACCTCGGTGGCGAAGGGCATCGCGTGAGGGCCCGCGTGGAGCGGGTCTGGTTCGAGGGGCTGGATCAGGTCCTCGAGCTGGACAGCGGCGGCACCCGGTTTCGGGCGCGGCTCGACGACTGGCGTGGGACGGTCGGCGATGACATCGAGCTGCGCGTGATGGATCGCCACCTGCGGGTGTTCTGTGATGGGCGTCTGGTGGAGAGCCGTTGAGAGTCAGCCGAACCCGTAGGCCTGACCGGCCTCCTTGGCCTTGTACATGGCCCGATCGGCGCGGCGCACGAGCGCATCCCAGTCCCTGTCCTCGCTGGGGGAGACGACGATCCCGGCACTGGCGCCGACCCGAAAGGTCAGTTGCCGGTGGCCGCTGCTCACGGTCATGGGCTGGCTGATGCCCTCAATCAGCCGGTTGGCGATAATGCCGGCCTCCTCACGTGCCGTGTCCGCATCGCTGTCGAGGTCGCGGGTGATGACGACAAACTCGTCGCCGCCGTAACGGTAACCCGCATCATCGGGGCGCTGGAGGCTGTTGATGCGCTCGCCGATCCGTGACAGGACGCGGTCGCCCACCGGATGCCCGTGGCTGTCATTGATCTCCTTGAAGTGGTTCAGATCAATGAAGATGAGGGCGACATGTGGGGGCTGATAGGCGTTGTTGCCGCGTCCCGGTCCGGTGGTCCGCGCCATGGTCATGTGCAGGCTGTGGCGGTTGGGCATCTGGGTGACCGGGTCGTACAGGGCGCGGCGCGCCTGCCGGTCGAGGTCGCGTTTATCGAGGGTGAACGCGACTACATTGGCGACATTGCGGATCAGATCAATCTCGCCGGTCAGGAAATGGCGATGGGAATGCACCGAGTCGTAGCCCATGAACCCCGCCACCTCGCCATTCATGACCATGGGCACCGCCAGCAGTGACCGGATGCCCTGGGCCTGCAGCGTGGCCTTTTCGGGACGGCGATCGGGCAGGGCGTCGACGTCAGGGATCTCCACCACCCCGTGTTCATCAAAAGCCGACCACCAGTCCTCTGCAATGTCGACGGGCAGGTCCTGGAGCATATGAATGACCGGATCGACGCCCGCCGCGCACCACTCGTGGGTATTATCCAGCGCGTGACCGTCACGAATGCGGAAGATGTAGGTGCGGTCGGAGTCGGTAAACCGGCCGAGTCGCCCCAGTGCATCATGAATGGCGGCGTCAAGTTCGTCGGGACGCGCGCCCAAGAGATCGTTGACGATCTCCATACTGAGTCGCAATCCCTCACTGAGCCGCTCACTGGTCTGAGCTTTCGGTTCCAAGGCGGCCTCTCAAACTGCCAGGTAGGTGTCGTTGTCACGAAAGCAGATGCGGTTGCGACCGCCTTCCTTGGCGGCATACAGGGCCTTGTCGGCGCGATTGAGGAGCGCTTCCTGATCAGTGGCCTCGCTGCTGTGGGCGAGGCCCATGCTGACACTGATGCCAATGACCGAGTCCCGCCAGGGCACGGCGATCTCACGGGTCGCCTGTTGCAGGCGGACGGCGATGCGCTTCATCGAGGGCAGATCGATCCCGGTGGTGATCACCAGGAACTCCTCGCCCCCGGAGCGGCAGAGCGTTTCGCCTTGGCGGGTGACGCCCGACCAGACGCTCGCGACTTCAGCGAGCAGGCGGTCGCCGGCGGCGTGGCCATGTTGGTCGTTGATGCGCTTGAAATGGTCAAGATCGAGGGCAATGATCCCTACCGCCGGGCCACCGCGGGACCACTGCGCCCAGGCCCGCTCCAGCTCGGCCATTCCGGCGCGGCGATTGGGCAGACCGGTCAGCGTATCGGTCATGGACAGGGTCTCGAACTTGCGGCGGCTGATCACCAGCTGGTTCGCCGTGCGCCGCAGATCACGCCGGTCTGAGAGCCAGAGCGACTTAAGCTCGGCCAGCCGGTGCGCCGGGGCCAGCCGGTCTGCAAGCGACTCAGCGGCCATTTCCTTTTCGAGGTACATATCGATGCCGGCTGCATAAAACGGGGCCTGTGCCGGTTCATCAAGATGATCGCCGATCAGCACGATATAAACGGCGCGTCCCCATTCGGTGGAGCGGATCAGGCGCAGCAGTCTCTCCGCGGATCCGGTAATCGCCGCCTGGTCGATCACCAGCAGATCGGGCTGGTGTTCAACGGCGGTACGCAGCATCTGCTCCTGATCATCGCGGTGGCAGGTGCCGAACCCCGCTGCCTCCAGCGGTTCGGTCAGTGGCGGATCCGAGGGCGTCTGCAGGACCAGTGCCCGTTTGCGCCCATCCCCATGGGGGTCGTCCTGGCGATCGGCGGCCGGTGTCTCGGGGGCGGAATCAGGCCCTACCGGGTGCGATTCGGGCAGGCTGAATACCTGCGACCAGTTGAGCCATTCGTTGATGGCGTCGGCGAACCGGGCGCGGAGTCTCTGGTCATCCATATCCAGGGCGTCATGTGCCAGCGCCGTCACGCGATCAAGCGTCTCGTCATCGAGTTCGGCATCACGGGTCTGAAACCCCTGATTGGCCAGTCGGTAGGCGATATGAAGCAGTGCGGCAATCCGAAACCGCCGGCCGTCAGCGACGTCGCCGACTCGATCCAGTGACTCGTGGTGCACGGCGGGCCGGGCCAGCGGCTCGGGCACGCCGTAATCACGCATCAGCTCGTAGGACAGGTCGTTGTGATCAAACCCGAAACGGTGGCGCTCTTCGGCAGCGAGGCTCGGGCTCGAGCCGGTCAGGATCTGTGTGTATTCCTGCGGGTAGACCGTCGCGAGCGCCAGGCAGCCGACGCGCGCCAGCAACGCGCAGGCGAACAGATCCTCGGGCGGCGCGGTGTTGGATTGACTGGCGAGCTGGCGGGCGAGCATCGCCACCAGCAGCGAGTGCGAGGCGAAGCCCGCATAGTCAAAGGCTTCGCACTGTCGCTCCTGCTCGGGGTCGACCAGGGAAAAGGCCACCGCCACCTGCTTGACCGTCTCGCGCCCCAGACGGGCGACCGCCTCGCGGATGGAGACCACCGGGCGGCCCGCCCTGGAGGCCGCATTAGCCAGGCGCAGCAGGCGCCCACTGAGAGCGGGATCGGTCTCGACCAGCCTGGCGATCTGAGTGATCGACGGCGTGTCGCTATTCCACAGCTGCATGATCGCCAGCGCTACCCCATTGGGGCTGGGCAGCTCATCCGCCGCATCCTTGAGGATCAGTCGCGATTGGTCCATGCGCTCAGTCAGGCTCTCCCCGCCGGTTCATCAATGCCGTCTTTACTACGATATCTGATTCGAGCGTTTGATGAACGGGGCATTTATCGGCGATTTCAAGTAATCGCTGACGCTGTTCGTCGCTGAGGTCGCCAGTCAGGTGGATGCGCCGATGGAACACGTCGACGCGTGAGCCGCTCTCGCTGCAGTGTTCGCAGTCGGTGCGATGGGATTTGTCGTGGGTGACATCCGTGTAGACATGCGTGAGTGGCAGGTTCTTGCGCCGGGCATACATCCGCAGGGTCATGCTGGTGCAGGCGCCAAGGCCGGCGGCCACCAGCTGATAGGGCGAGGGGCCGCGATCGGTGCCACCCAGGTTGGTGGGCTCGTCGGCGGTCAGCAGATGCTTGCCGGAGACACTGATGGACTGGCGAAAGCCCTTCGCACTGACCTCTGAAACCCGCGTCACCCCCTCGGGCGCTCCGGCAGGGGGGCGCTCCTCGGTCAATGACAGATAGCGGATGGCCCAGGCCCCGATGACATCGGCGGCGTATTCCGCGTCGTTGGCGTCGGTGATCAGATGGTCGGCATGATCCAGTGTGATGAAGCTTTTCGGATGCATCGCGCCCTGGAAGATCTCCGCGGCATTGCGGATGCCCACCGTGGTGTCATGGGGGGAGTGCAGTACCAGCAGGGCCGCGTCCAGATGCTTGAGCGCATCGTCGATCTTCGCCTCGGTGATGTCATCGAGAAACTGCCGCCGGATGGTGAACGCGCGCCCCGCCAGGTCGACTTTGGCTTCGCCGGTCTCGCGGATGGTCTCGAGCTGCTCGGCGAAAAGTCTGGAGACATGGCTGGGATCGGCCGGCGCGCCAATGGTGACCACCGCGCGTACGCCTTCGATCTGTGGAGCGGCCTTGATCACGGCGGCGCCGCCCAGTGAATGGCCGATGAGCAGCTGCGGGACACCCACCGCCTCGCGGAGGTAGTCGGCGGCATAGCGCAGGTCGTCGACATTGGAGGTGAAGTTGGTGTTCTCGAACTCCCCGTCGGAGTGGCCGAGGCCGGTGAAATCAAAGCGCAGTACCGCGATGCCCTGGGCGGCGAGGCGACCGGCGATGCGTCGCGCGGCGGGGATGTCCTTGGAGCAGGTAAAGCAGTGCGCGAACAGCGCCACCGCCCGCACCGGTCCATCCGGCCAGTCGAGCCGGGCGTTCAGGCGGGTACCGTCATGGCCGGTGAAGGTGACTTTCTGTGTGCTCATCAGTGATGCTCCCGGTCAGTGCGAATCATTCGATGGTGGATCATCAACGTCGGGCAGGCCGCCCCGCAGGCTGCGCACCAGGCGGGGAACGAAGGCCAGTCCCGCGACCAGCGCGATGGCGATCAGCGCTGCCTGCACGACATTGCCACCCCCAATCAGTGCCTGGCGGCCGGCATGCCCGATCCATACATAGGCCAGCGCGCCGGGGGCCATCGCGACCATTGAGGTCAAAACATAGACGCGCAGCCTGATGCGGGTCAGCCCGAGCATATAGTTGAGGAGGTTGAAGGGGACCAGCGGCACCAGCCGCATGAGCGCCACAAAACGCCAGCCCTCCCGATCAATCCCGGCCTGCAGGCGGTTGAGCCGGGCGCCGCTGCGCCGCTCGATGGCAGGCCCCAGGCCGTGACGGGCGGCCGCAAAGGCGAGGGTTGCCCCGACAGTGGCACCCATCAGGCTGTAGAGCGTGCCCCAGAGCGGCCCGAACAGCGCGCCGCCACTGATGGTGAAAACCAGGCCCGGCAGAAACGCGACGGTCCCCAGCGCATAGGCGGCGACAAAACCGAGGCCCGCCCAGGGCCCCATTCCATTGACCCAGGCCGCAATGGCCTCGCGACTGATCTGGTCGCGGACGCTCAGCCCGATGGCGATAGCCGCGACGACCGCACCCACCAGAAGCCAGCGCCGGGTCATGGCAGCACCCGGTGAATCCATCGCACCGCCCGCCGGGTGCGCGGCGAAAACAATGACGGGGCGTAGTAAGCGCCCGCCGCGCGTTTGATGATCTGCGCCAGCGTGGGATAGGCATGCACCATCCCGGCGAGACGCCGCAGCGGCACCTTCTCGGCAATGGCGAGGCCCAGCTCGTGGATGATCTCGCCGGCGTGGGGAGCGAGCAGGCTGGCGCCGATGATCCGCCCGCGATGGATCAGCAGCTGCAGTTCACCGGTGGATTCACCATCGGCGATGGCGCGATCGACATCGGCCAGGGCAAAACAGGCGCGCTCGTAGCGCAGGCCCGCGGCATCGGCCGCGGCCCGGGTCATCCCGACCTGAGCGAGCGCCGGGTCGGTATACGTCACCCACGGCACAGCGGTGTAATCGACCTTTCGTGGCAGCCGAAAGATCGCGTTGCTGATGATGATCCCAGCCTGGTATTCGGCCATATGGGTGAACGGGTAGGGCCCGGCGCAGTCGCCGATGGCGTAGATGTGTCGCTGGCGCGTCCGCAGGCGTCGATCCACTTCGAGGGTGCCATCGGCGTTGATCGCGAGGCCCGCCGCCTCAGGGTTGAGGGACGCGGTATTCGCGCGTCGCCCGGTGGCCACGAGCACCCGATCAAAAGCGAGTGTCTCGGGCCCGGTATCGGCCACGAGGTCGAGCAGCGCGCCGCCGTCCTGATCCCGCCGCGCCCCGGTCACGTTGGTTTCCAGACGCAGGTCGGCCCCCTCGTCGCGCAGGTGGGCGCCCAGCCTATCGGCAAGCGCCGGCTCGTCACGGGGCAGGATACGGGGACCGGCCTCGATCAGGGTCACCCGGCTGCCGAGTCGGGCGAAGGCCTGCGCGAGTTCGGTGCCGATGGGCCCGCCGCCGATCACGGCGAGACGTTGGGGCAGATCACGGACATCAAACACATTGTGATGGGTCAGGTAGTCGATTGTCTCCAGCCCGGGGATGGGAGGAATCGCGGGGCTCGAGCCGGTGGCGATCACGAATCGACGGCCGCGGACCGCCTGGCCCTTGACGACGACGGTCTGCCGATCGCGAAAGGCCGCCTCACCGAAGCGCACATCGACCCCGTAACCGCGGAAGCGCGCCGGGTCGTCATGTTGCTGGATGCGGTCGATGACACTGCGCACCCGATCCATGACCGCGCTCAGATCGGTGGATGACGCTGTCGCCTTGATGCCGAACGCCTCCGCGTGACGCACGGCGTGGGCGATGGAGGCGCTGCGGATCAGGGCCTTGCTGGGCACGCAGCCCGCGTGCAGGCAGTCACCGCCGAGTGCGGGTTCGCGCTCGATCAGCACCACATCCAGCCCCAGTTGGCCGGCGACGCTGGCGGTGACCAGTCCACCGACGCCGCCGCCGATGATCACCAGATCGTGGGCGTTACGCATGATTCATGACTCCGGTAGTAGTCGGATGGTGCCGTAAAGCGCTTCCGCGCGGTTTCCAGTGTTATCGCAGTCGGTCATCAGCGCCAGTGCATCAATGCGATCGATGGATCGGTCATGCAGCCGTGCGAAATCCTCGCGAAGGTTGCGGCGGTGGACGCGCCAGCCGTCCTCGCCGGTGCGCGAGCCATCGAGTGAGTCGACGACCACCATCTGCGCCTGGCCGGCGAAGGCGTTGGGCCACTGTGCGCCGGGCCGGGCGCGGGTGCTGCTGACATAGTTGATGGCGCGGGTCCGCCAGCGAAGGATGGCATGTTCGTCGACGGCGTAGAGTCGGGCGGCATAGTCGTCGCCGGACTTGCGGCGCGGATCGCCGGTTTCCACCGCATCAACCACCCGCCAGCGCCATTCAATGACCGGGGTTTCACTCAGGTCGACGCCGTTTGTGTAGACGAGGCCCGAGGCCGTGCCGTTTTCGCAGACCGCCCGCACCGCTGTGCCATGGCGGGTTTCTGTCAGCGCATAGTCGGTTTCGCCGGCGAACGAATGCGCCTGCCAGTCGATGATGGCCTCGGGTGTCAGGCGCATGTCGGCATCCGCGGTCTGCGCGATGACAGCGCCCAGGGCGAGTGCGATGCAACGCATGACGCCGCTCATGTCGCCTCGAGGCGTTGTTCCAGCCAGTCGGTCTGGAAGTCGCTGGCGGTCATCGGCCGGGCCAGGAGGAATCCCTGCGCCACCTGGCAGCGGCGGTCACGCAGCCAGTCGAACTGCGACTGGGTCTCGACCCCCTCGGCCACCACCGTCAGGTCGAGCTGGCGCGCCAGTTCAAGCGTGGCGCGCAGGATGGCGCGGGCCTTCGCGGCGTCGCCGTCGATCGCGCCGATGAAACTCTTATCGATCTTCAGGGTGCTGAGCGGCAGGTTCTGCACATACCGCAGCGATGAGTGGCCGGTGCCAAAGTCGTCCAGGGCCAGCGAGATGCCCGCGGCATCCAGGATCTGCAGGTTCTCGAGGCCCGTTTCCGAGTCCTCGAGCGCCTCGGACTCGGTGATCTCCACGGTCATCATGGACGGATCGGCGTCATGGGCCGCGAGCCGGTCGAGGAACTCCCGGGCCGTGCCCTCCATCATCAGGCTGAGGACCGAGAGATTGACCGAGAGCTTCAGATCGTAGCCCTGACGCTGCCAGTCGGCGAGCTGCGCCGCCGCCCGGTCAAACACCCAGCCATCGAGCTTGCGCACCAGGCCGGCGGCCTCGGCGACGGGGACGAATTCACCGGGGCTGATGCGGCCGAACTCGGGGTGGTCCCAGCGCAACAGCACCTCGGCCCCCCACAGCCGGCCGTCGCTGAGCCGGCACTGGGGCTGGTAGGCGAGTGAGAGGCCTGTGGGCGTAGCAAGCTCGCGGTGCAGGGCCTGGGTCAGTCCAGCCCGGCGGCTGAAGATCTCGCGCATCTGCGTATCGAAGCTGATTGCCTGATTGCGCCCCTGATGCTTGGCCGACTCCACGGCGATCTCCGCGTTCTGGATCAGCTCCCGCGGCGTCACCCCATCGCCGGGCGCCCACACGACGCCGGCACTTACTGTGGTCAACACCACGTAGGAGTCGATGCCGTGGGGTTCCCTGGCTGCCTTGAGCAACTCATCCGCCCGGGACATGACATCGGCCCGGCCGGCCGGCGGCAGCACGATCACGAATTCGTCCCCGGCCACACGGGCCATGACCTCGGACGGCCGGGTGGCCGATGACAGGCGCCGCGCCAGCGAGCGCAGTACGGCATCCCCCGCGGCATAGCCGAGCGTGCCGTTGATGTTTTTCAGATTGTCGATGTCCATCGAAATGAGCGCGAACGACTGACCGCTCTGCTGCGCGTTGGCGAGGCGGGCCTCGACGGCCTCGGTCAGGCTGAGGCGGCTGCCGACGCCGGTCAGCGTGTCAGTCATGGACAGGCGCTCGAGGCGTTCTTTCTGCTGGATGGACTGGCCGACGCCCACCTCCATCCAGCGTGCCAGAGCGGCGCCGACGAGGTTGACCCCCACCAGCGCCGGGACGGTCGCCAGCGCGTCGGCGCGGGCTTCGGCCGGGAACAGGAGGATCGTCACCAGCGCCAGTGACAGGAATGCGCCAAAGCCAAAATAATTCCACGGTGGGCGCAGGTCGATCCGCGACTCGATGACCCGCCAGATCAGTCCGACGAGTGCGGCGAGCGTGAGGGTCGCCATGCCCACGACCATGCCGGTGCCACCGAGCATGATCCGCGCGGGCAGTGTCACGACCAGCGCCGCGCCGGCACCCCGCCAGCCGCCCAGCAACCCGGCGAATCCCATTAGCAGTACGCGGGCATCGATCAGCACGCCGGGCCGGATTTCCACCGGCTGGACCATCAGCAGGACAGTGCCTGCACCCAGCATGGCGCCCAGCGCAATCGAGCGCTTGTTATCGCTATGGAGCCGGTCGCGCAGGTGGTGATGATAGATCAGGGCGACGGCGGCAAAGGTGACCAGGCCGAGCACGGCAGCCGGTAGCGCCGGGACAATCATGGCGTGGCCGGCAGCCGGGGTTCGCGACGTGTTGGTGAGGCTTGTCGTGCCGGCATGGATTTCCCTTGTGGCTGTTACGCCAGTGTAACGCCCAAGCATCGGAGAACCAGAATCGCGGGTTCGCTGTAAAGGCGTTGTAATCCGGCGCGGGTAGGTTCAAGTGCTCAAGTTATTCAGGAGGCCATATGAAACGTTCAATGCTTGCCATCGCCGCCGGTTTCATCGGGACCGCTGCGATGGCCCAGGATCTACCGCAGGCCAACAGTGACTGGTTCACCGCCGGGCAGGAGCGCCTGCAGGCCGAACTGGCCAAGGCCCCCAATACCAACACCGCCAAGAACGTCGTGATTCTGATCGCTGATGGCAACGGCGTCGGCACCAACTACGCGACGCGCATGTTCATGGGCCAGAAGGCCGGCGGTTTCGGCGACGACCATGTGATGCATCACGAAACCTTCCCGTCCCTGGGCCTGGTCAAGACCTACAACGTCAACTCGCAGACGCCCGATTCGGCGGGCACCGGCACCGCCATGATGAGCGGCGTGAAGACTGACATCGGTGTTCTGGGCGTTAATGCCAACGTCGACCGCGGCGATTGCTCGACCCTCCCGGGTAACGAGGTGGCCAATGCTTCCGAGGTCTTCACCGAGATGGGCAAGGAAGTCGGCATCGTCTCGACCGCGCGCATCACCCACGCGACGCCGGGTGCCGCCTATGCCCACAGTGTCGACCGTAATTTCGCCGCGACTCTGCCCGAGGGTTGCGATACTCAGAAGACCATCGCCGAGCAGCTGGTCGACGCGATGTACGAGGGCCGTGTCGACGTCGCGATGGGCGGCGGTCGTCGCAACTTCATCACCGGCGACATGACCGATAACGAGGGCGATTCGGGCAACCGGGAGGATGGCCGCAATCTCATCGCGGAGGCCCAGGAAAACGGCGTTGCCTACGCCTGGAATGCCGATACGGCCGGTCAGCTGCCAACAGACGGTTCTACCCCGATCCTCGGGATCTTCGAGGACAGCCACATGTCCTATGAAGCCGATCGCGGCGACGAGCCATCGCTTTCGGAAATGACCGAGATCGCGCTCCGCAATCTGCAGGCGAAGGCCGGTGATGACGGCTTCTTCATGCAGGTCGAGGCGGGCCGTGTCGACCATGCCCACCATGGCAACAACCTGGCCCGAACCGTGACCGACGGCGCCGAGTTCGTCCGCACCATCGAGATGGTCGACGAGATGACCAACGATGAGGATACGCTGCTCATCGTCACCGCCGACCATGAGCATTCCTTCGCGCTGAACGGCTACTGCGGCCGCGGCTCGGATATTCTTGGCCTGTGCATGGGGATCAACAACCAGGGTGTCGAGCACACGGATGAGCCGCTGCTCGGTGCCGATGGCAAGCCCTACACCGTTGGTATGTACACCAATGGCTCCAGCTCGGTCCTGCTCGAGCAGCCCGGTGGCGAGTACTTCGGTTCGCGTCCGGTGGTGACCAACGAGGAAGCGCAGGACATCGACTACGTCCAGCAGGCGTTGGTGCCGAGGTCGTCGGAAAGCCACTCGGCCGAGGACGTCGCCGTCTACGCCAAGGGGCCCTATGCCCACCTGTTTGAGGGCACCCTCGAGCAGAACTACATCTTCCACGTGATGCACCACGCGTTCACCGCTGAGTAACGCGGCGACCAGCAGGACGCGGAGGGGGACGGCTGCGTCCCCCTCCGTCATTCTGGCTCTGGGGAAAACCGAGAGGCAATTACGATGACCAGTTTCACACGCCGTCGCGTTGTCATCGGGCTCGCAGCCGGTTTTGTCGCGGGCCTGGCTCATAACGCCAACGCAAAAGACATTCTCAAGCTACGCGAGCTCTACGACGCGAACCAGGATTTCAGTGCACTCGCCAAAGAGCTGCAGGGCACAACGGTCAAGGTCGAGGGGTTCATGGCGCCGCCCCTCAAGGCGGATATCGAATTCTTCGTGTTGACCAAAAAGCCCATGTCAGTCTGCCCGTTCTGTGAGACGGAGGCTGAGTGGCCGGATGACATCCTCGCTGTCTACACCCGGCGCGGCTTCGACGTCGTGCCCTTCAACCGGGGCATCGAGGTGACCGGGGAACTAGCGCTCGGCCCTAAGCGTGACCCCGAGACCGGGTTCCTGAGCATGGTGCGGATTGAAAACGCGCGGTTCAGTTACGGATGACCGGTATCTCACTGGCCATATCCGGGCTGGAAGTCATGGGCCAGGGCGGCCGCCGCATTCTGTCTGTGCCGCAGCTGGAGGTGCCCGCCGGCGCGGCCGTGGTCGTGCGCGGGCCCTCGGGGGCCGGCAAGTCGACGCTGCTATATGCCATGGCGGGGATCATCGCCCCGGCGCAGGGTCGGATCTGGTGGGGCAATACGGACATTGCCGGACGCGATGACCGCGGCCGGGCCGCCTTTCGGCGCGCGAGCGTTGGCTTCATTTTCCAGGAACATCTGTTGTTCGAGGAACTTTCAGCGCTGGGCAACGCGGCGATCACCGCCCTCTACGCGCCCCGCCGCGACCGGCGTCGAATCCGCGAAAGCGCCAACGGCCTGCTCGCCCGTCTTGGCCTGAGTGAAAGCGCTGCGCGGCGGTCCGATACGTTTTCGGGCGGTGAGCGTCAGCGGATTGCGGTTGTCCGGGCGCTGGCGGGGGCCGCCCCCGTGATATTGGCCGACGAGCCCACTGCCAGCCTCGACCGACCCAATGCCGATGCGCTGGCGGACGACCTGATGCGGCTGGCGCGCGAAGATGGACGAACACTGGTGGCCGTCAGCCACGATCCCGCGCTGCACGAGCGCGCCGATCACGTCATCGACGTCGTCGACGGCCGTGTCGAAGGCCCAGAGGAATTGCACGATGCCTGACCTCATCGCCGGCTTACTGTCCGGTCTGCCACTGTGGATGGAGGACACGCTGCTTCTGGTGGTGGCGTTGCTGCCGGTGGTCGTGATCGGGGCGCTGGTGCTGCGCGGTTTCGCTGTGGGTCCGCTCCTTTCAGCGCTGCTACGGCGGCAGGTCTGGGTGAGCGTCGTGTTTACCGCGCTGATCGCGATCTCCATCGGGATCGGCGTCGGGTTGATCGCGCAGGAACGCGGCCTGCGCGAGGGCAGTGCGCGTGCCGCCGATAAGTTTGAAGTCATCATCGCCGCGCCGGGGAGCGAGATCACCGCCATGTTGGCCGCTGTCTATCTGCAGCCTTCGTCGATTCCGCTGATCGATGGGCCGACCTATGCACGGGTGGCCGAACATCCCAATGCCGACCTCGTGGCACCGTTGGCCTTTGGCGATAGCTATGAGAACGCGCCTGTCGTGGGGTCGACGCCCGCCTTCGTTGAGTATCTCTCTGAAGGGCTGGCCGATGGCCGTGTCTTTGCCACCGAGACCGAGGCCATCGCGGGCGCACGAACGCCGCTTGGGGTCGGCGATCGTTTTGCGCCCCAGCACGGGCGGGGCGATGCGGCTGAGGGAGCGCACGGGGGCTTCGAATATCAGATCGTGGGGCGGATGCCAATGACCGGTTCGCCCTGGGATCGCGCCTATATCGTGCCTGCCGAATCCGTCTGGTCGGTGCATGGCCTGGCTAATGGCCATGCCCCCGACTGGGACGGGTCCGTCGGCGCACCCTTCGATCCCGCCTACTTCCCCGGCACCCCGGCAGCGATCGTCAAGGCCGATACGCTAGGCGGGGCCTATGTGATGCAGGCCCAGTTCAACACCGATCGCACCCTGGCCCTGTTCCCGGGCACGGTTCTGTCGCAGTTGCATGCGTTGATGGGCGACATCCGGCAGGTCATGTCGATCCTGGCCGCGGTGACGCAGGTGCTGGTCACTGTGGGGGTGTTAGCCGGGTTGATGATGCTGACGCGGCTGCTATCGCGCCGCCTTGCGCTTCTGCGGGCACTGGGCGCGCCACGACGATTCAACTTCGCCCTGACCTGGTCCTACGCCGTCACGCTGATTGTGGTGGGCGCCGCGTTGGGGCTTGCGCTTGGCAGCCTGCTGACGCGGGTCATCTCGAGCGTGATCACGGAACGGACGGACATCCTTGTGACCGCATCGCTGGGCTGGTCTGAACTGCACCTGGTCGGCGCCTTCGTGAGTCTGACGGCTCTGTTGGCGCTGATTCCGGCGTGGCTGACGATGACCCGACCGGTCGTGCGCGACCTACGCGGCTGATAACAGAAGGAGTTACCGATGCCTCGGAAGTTTCTGATTTCTCTTGCTCTCGTTTTCGGACTGGTCGGGCCCTCTGCCCAGGCGGCTGAGGACGGCCATGAAGACGACCATTTGTCGACGGCGGGCGATGTCCGCCTGCTCCACGGGTGGACTCGGGCGACCACAGCCGACAATGCGCTCGTATTCGTCGAAATCGAGAACACCGGCAGCACGCCCGTCACTCTGAGCGGTGGCGCGACGGAACTGGCCGAGAGCGCGGCCCTGGTGGGCTTCACGCTCACGGACGGTAAGCCCAGCTATCCCGAGTTGCCGGGCCTGCCGGTGGCGCCCGGTACCCAGATGGTGCTGGCCCCACAGGGTGTAGCGCTGCGGCTCGACGGGCTGTCGCGGGATTTGACTGAGGGCGATCGCTTCGACTTGACGCTTGATTTTGCCGAGACCGAGGCGGAGTTGACCGTCGAGGTTGAGGCCGCGGACGCGACTCAGCACGGTCACGCCGGTCACGCGCATTGATCGGTTGGGCCTGGCGGATCGCGCTTCTGGCGCTGGTGCTAATCACGCTACCCGCCGGGGCGCAGCCGGTTGACGAGGGGGCGCGCCTGGGTGACCTGCTCGTCGGCGAGATGGCTCAGCTCCAGGTTCAGACGCGGTCCGTGCCGGACGTTGCCTTCAATGGTGCGGACGGTACGCCGATGACGCTCAGGGCCTTTGCCGGCAAATATGTCCTGGTCAACTTCTGGGCACACTGGTGCACACCCTGCCGCGAGGAGATGCCGCACTTGTCGGACCTGCAGGCCGAAATGGGTGGCGAGGCGTTCGAAGTCGTGACCATCGCGGTGGGGGGCAATCGCGCCGGTACCATGGACCGCTTTCTGGAGGAGGTGGGCGCACGGAACCTGCCGCTCCATACCGATCCGGGCGGCGACCTGTCGGGCGCGATGGGCGTACTGGCCCTGCCGGTGTCCGTGCTCATCAACCCCGATGGTCAGGAAATTGCGCGGTTTCAGGGGGCGGCCGATTGGGCAAGCCCGGAGGCGTTGGAGCTGGTGCGCTACCTCATAAAGAAATGAGATAGCGTGCTGGCAAGGATTTTTGCTCCGGCAAGGGCTAGCCATGAGACGAAGAGGTCGCCCAGCTTTTTGGCGACGCTAGCGAAATGGCCCCGATAGTAGGGTGGCACCATGACACGGCGTATTCGTATCGTTCAGAGCTTTCCGAATTGTGGGATCACTCACGGAAAGAGCGGAAAGTGCACGACGGCGCTACACCAATTCCTTTTCAACACGTTTGGCGTCTGCAACGGCGCCGCCCATGAGGGCAAAACCGTTGAGGCGATCACCGCTGTAGTGGTTCCAGCGGCCTTCCTGTGCGGCAACCCACTTGCCATGACTGGACGGTGGATAGACAGCAACGGGGCATAGCGTTGTCTTGATGATGATCGTGTCAGGCGTGCCATCGTAGACCGCGGTGTTTCCAGCAAGCGTTGTTCCGATGACGCTCGCCTGGCGGCGGAGTGCACGTACATAAGGACGGATGACACCCCGGTGTTCCACGCAGTCCCCTAGGGCAAAGATACACCCGTCGCTCGTGCGCAACTGGTCATCGACCACCAGGCCGTGTCGGGTTTCAAGTCCTGCCTGGCTCGCGAGGTGGGTATTGGGCTGAAGACCGAGCGCCGAGATCACAAGCTCACCCTGCCAGGTTTCACCCGTATTGAGTGTGGCCGTCAGATCCCCGTTCGATTGAGTGGTGAATGACTGCACGCTACAACCGGTATGGACATGAATGCCCTTGTCGGTGAACCGGGCCTCAAGCGAGCCGGCGGCCGCTGCAGGGAGCAGGGCGGGGAGCAAGTGCTCCGCGCGTTCCACGAGCGTGACGCGATGCCCGGCCACTGTGAGGTCATTGGCGAATTCACTGCCGATCAGTCCGCCGCCGATGATCAAAATGGAGGCCGTGCGGCCATCCACCTTCGATCGGACGGCTCGATAGTCGTCGAGCGAATTGACCGTGTGGATGGGGCTATCTCCGTCGCCAGGCGGCGGCAGTCTGCGCTGCTCCGCGCCCATCGCGATCACCAGGCGGTCATAGGGGACGCCGCCACGGGCGGTGATAATGCGCCGCCGATCGCGGTCGATACTGAGCGCCCGGGTGTGCGCCAGCATTTCAACCCCATGCTTCGCGGCCTGCTCCGGCCCTTTTCGCATGATGATCTCATCGGGGGCCAGCCCTTCCCCCGCGGCGCTCGAGAGGCGCGGTTTTGGATAGTGATGTCCGGCATCCGCCGTGATCAGCACAATGGCGCGGTCCGGATCCGCCCGACGGATGGATTCAGCCGCTGCCCAACCGGCCATGCCGCCGCCAAGAATAACGACCTGCGATGGGTCTGCGGGCAGTATCCGTGACCGCTGACTCGCGGCGATGGGTGGCGGTGTTTGTGTCGCATCCTCGAGCGGTACGAAATCAGACTTGCTGACGCCGCAGTCCGGGCATACCCAGTCATCGGGGATGTCCTCATAGCGGGTACCGGGCGGGAGACCGCCATCCGGGTCGCCATTGGCCTCATCGTAAATGTAGCCACAGACAAGACAGATGTATTGCCGATAATCAGGAGCGCTATTGGCGGTCATTGGGTTCAGGCGGCCTCGAGCCGTGCGAGCTCTTTGCGGATATGTTTGATCGCTGGAGTGACGATCGCGACGAAATACGATTCCCGGAGTTTTCTCTGTGCCGGCGCATCCGCCATGTAGCCGCGGGCACCGGCGTGAAGCATGGCCGCCTGGGAGGCCCGCAGGCTAAGGGCTGAGCCGCGCTCGCGCACCTGAAGAACATCACGGAAGAGCTCGTCGCTGGCGTTCCCATGCACCTCATCCGCCAGCGCGTTGACTGCGGCGCGCAGGTCCGTCAATTCCTCGCGCAGCGTCTCGGGCTGCTCGTCCAGATAGCCGTTGACGTGCGCGTGAGTTTTCGCCATCGACTCCATAATCTCGATGCACCCCTCGATGACGCCAAGCGGCATGCCCATCTGCAGGAGGACAAACCCGGCGCGGATCCGGGGCAGGAAGCCGGCAGCATCGTGGCTGATCACCTGGTCGTTGGGGATGAACACGTCATCAAAATGGCATGCATAGGTCCCGCTGCCTTCCAGGGCGACAAACTCGGCGCACTGCTTGAGCGCGAAGCCCGGTGCGGCGCAGTCGACCAATGCCATCACCCGCCGCCCCGTGGATGCGTTGTTAAACACCGCTGCAAAGACGTGACTCTCGGCCAGGTTTGAAACCCAGGGCAGTGTGCCGCTCGCGATATACCCACCCTCAGTCGGGCGGACGTGAATCTTCAGCTCTTCGATGGCGGCGACATTTTTCATACCGTTGGAAAGGCCCGTGCCGCCAAGCGTTTGGCCGCTGGCCACGCGGTCCAGCCACTTCTCGCGTGTCTCGGGTACTTCTGCATTATCGAGGTACCAGGTCAGCGCGTCGTGGCACCAGACGCAGAACCCCGTGGACATGCAGACCCGAGACACTTCGCTCATGGCATCGATGGCACCCGCAAAGTCATAGCCATTCTGTGCTGTATGGCGATTGTAGAGCCCGCCCTCGCCAAAACGGCGCATGAACGACTCGGGGTAATGGCCCGCGCGGTCGATATCGACAACGATCGGCTCGAGTGCCTGAGCCACCAGGTCCCTCGTGTCAGCGGTGGGTCGGGCAATCGCCTCGGCTACGCTCGCCATGGGTGTCTCCTGTCAGAAATCTCACTGTCGCAACCCTATTGCGAGCATGACTCGCTGAGAAATATCGATTCGGCATATCGATATTGCAGATTTGACTGGTTATATCGATATGAAAAAAGGTTTCTTCAAGGCGCATCGGCCGACTTGTAAGGTTCAGCGTCAAGTTGAACGCACGGAGCCCTGTATGTCGGCCACCATTCGGATCGACAATCTCAATCACTGGTTTAATCGGAGCGAGCCGCCCGTTCTGCAGGATATTTCCGTGGCAGTGCAGGCTGGACAGAGTCTGGCCCTGGTTGGTGAGAGCGGGTGCGGCAAGTCCACATTGCTGAACATGATCGCGGGGATGATCCGTCCCACCGTCGGCACCATTCATATTGGTCAGAACCGCGTGCTCGGACCGCGCCCGGAGTGGAACATCATGTTCCAGCATGCAGCCCTCTATCCGTGGCTGAACGTGGTGGACAACGTTGCGTTAGGTCTCGAATTTGCCGGCGTCGGGAAGGCGAGGCGAACCACCGCCATGGATATGCTCGATCGGGTGGGCCTGCTGGATAAAGCGCGCAGTCGGCCGCGGGATCTTTCCGGCGGTCAGCAGCAGCGTGTCGCACTCGCGCGCTCATTGGTCATGTCACCTTCTGTGCTTTTGCTGGATGAGCCGTTTTCGGCGCTTGACACCTTCACCCGCACCGATCTTCAGGACGAAGTACTTGGCATTGTCGCTGAACAGGGAATAAGCCTCGTTCAGGTCACACATGATCTGGACGAGGCGATCATCATGGGTGATCGGATTGGTGTCATGGAGCGCAGCCCCGGTCGGATTCACGCCCTGGTTGATAACCAGATGAACGGACCCCGGCGTCCCGGAATGCGCGGATTTGCCGAGATGCGGGATGAGCTTCTGGCTGCCTTCGGCCGGGCCCGGCGCAATCCGTCGACACCAGTCCGCAGCACACCCACCGATCCCATCGAACTGGAGCCCGAGTACTCATGAGCAACAGGCACATATCACCGGACCAACATCACCACGCCCAGTGCGGATGCGATGAAGTCCTGTCGGCCGACTACCAGATTCAGACGGATCGGCGTCGGTTTGTTCTGGATGGCATGGCAATGATTGGCGGGCTTGCCGCTGGACTAACCCTGCCGATGGGAGCAGCGAGTGCACAGGACGCCGAGGATCCGGTGCTGAGGATTGGTTATTTGCCGATTACTGATGCCACCTCGCTGCTGACGGCGCACGCAATGGGGTATTTCGCTGATGAGGGCGTAAGGGCCGAAGCGCCGGAGTTGATCCGAAGCTGGTCGGGTCTTGTTGAAGGGTTTGTCCGGGGGCGCTTCAATCTCGTCCACCTGTTAAAGCCGATACCTGTGTGGATGCGCTACAACAACGACTTCCCCGTCAAGATCATGGCCTGGGCCCACATCAACGGCTCAGGACTGGTCGTTGGCGGAAATTCGGGGATTGAATCGTTCGCCGAACTGGGTGGCACGCAGATCGCGGTTCCCTATTGGTATTCCATCCACAACACGTTGATTCAGATGGGCCTGCGCAATGCGGGGCTCAGGCCCGTCATTCAGCGCCAGGAAGATCCGCTTGCCGATGATGAGGTGAACCTCCTCATCCTTCCGCCGCCCGAGATGCCTTCAAGCCTGGCAGCGGGGCAGATCGATGGATACATCGTCGCCGAGCCGTTCAATGCGGCTGGCGAACTGCTCGCAGGGGGGCGGCTGCTGAGATTCACCGGTGACATGTGGGAGAACCATCCATGCTGTGTTGTGTGCATGAACGAAAACCAGGTGAACGCCAGCCCCGAGTGGACGCAGCGGGTCATCAACGCGGTGGTGCGCGGTTCGGAGTATGCGCAGCAGAATAAAGGCAAGGTCGCTGAAATGCTCTCGCGGGACGGGCAGGGTTACCTGCCAATGCCGGCTGAGGTGGTCCGTCGGGCCATGACGCATTACAACGAGGCGGAATACCGGGAAAGCGGTGCGGTGAGCCACCCGGACTGGCGCGTCGGGCGAATCGATTTCTCCCCTTACCCCTATCCATCGGCGACCAAGCGACTGGTCACGGAAATGAACCAGACGCTGGTCGAGGGGGATACCACTTTCCTGCAGGGGCTTGATCCGGATTTCGTCGCTGATGATCTGGTGGACTACCGGTTTGTGGAGGAGGCCCTGCGTCAGCACCCGGGAGCGAATTATCTGGATGAGTTGACCCGTAAGGAGCGCATTAAGCTGTGATGTCACCAACGATCACGGGCAGTGCGGCGCCGCGCTGGGCTCAAGGTCTGCTTGATCGGATTGCCTATCCGATCGCGGGAGCACTCTCCCTGTTGATTCTCTGGTGGGCGGGGGGTCAATACATCAAGGCGCAGCCTGAGCTATTCGCGTTCACGCGCTTTGCCCCGGAGGCCGCACTGCCGGCGGCCTGGGAGCTGCTTGTCAGTGGGGCGCTGCTTGAGGCTGCGAGCGCCAGTCTGTACCGGATCGGCATCGGAATGGTGTTGGCGATCCTGATTGCCGTACCGCTGGGTATCGTTGTCGGTTCGTCGGCGATGCTCCGCCGTGTGACCGGGTTTCCGTTCCAGCTGCTCCGCATGGTGAGTCCATTGGCGTGGATGCCGATTGCTGTGATGATTTTCGCCACTTGGAACGGAGCCATCGTCTTTCTGATTTTCATGGCAGCGGTATGGCCGGTGCTGTTTTCAACCGCATTCGCAGTGCAACGCATTGACCCGTTGCATTCAAGGGTGGCGCGGAATCTGGGCGCATCGCCCTTGGGTCGGCTGTGGCGGCTGACGCTTCCATCCATCGCGCCGGATGTGATGGCGGGCATTCGCCTCGCTCTAGGCGTGGCCTGGGTGGTGCTTGTGCCGGCTGAATATCTGGGGGTGACGAGCGGGCTGGGTTACGCGATCAACGACGCCCGGGACATTCTTGCCTATGACCAGTTAGCGGCGCTTGTGCTGTGGATTGGTGTGATCGGCTACATGCTTGATGGCCTTGTTGTGACACTTGCCCGTCGATTCGATTGGCAGTCTTGATTGATTCGTAAGAGGAGAATGATGAGATGAGTGAATCCACAGAGAGAACCGTCCGCAAACACCTGCGTCCCATTGATCGGGACGGATTGTTGAGCTTTGCAGAAAAGGGCCGTAACAACCCGAACACTCAGGGAACCAATAAGGTTCAGACGGTGGTAGAGGGTCAGTACCGCACCGTCAGCCATGTCCGGGGTCATGAAGTGGTTGTCGATGAGCCGCTCCATCTCCTTGGCCAGGATACCGCACCCGCCCCCGCTGAGGTCGTGCTTTCTGCGCTTGGAGGGTGCCTGGCGGTTGGCATCATCGCGGTCGCGACCTGGAAGCAGGTTGCGCTGAGTAATCTAGAGCTGCATCTGGAAGGGGATATCGGTAACCCCGCAGCCTGGGGAGCGGGTGGACATGAGGCCTCACCTGAGGAGATGGGCATTCAGGCCGTCCGTGTCAAAGTCGATATCGATGGCGATGCCTCGCGGGAAGTATTGGATGAGATTGTCCAGCGGGCGAATTATTTCTCACCGGTGGGTAACACCGTGCGCAATCCGATTGACTTTGAGATTGGTTTGCTCGAAGGGTGATAACCCGATGTGTAAACCGCAATGAGGCTGACCTCTTGCCGGTTGGTTGGATGTCAGTCTGAGCAATTGTGTGACCATGGAGCCGTCGCCGCCGTCTGAGGCGCCACTGCAGACGGCGGTCAGGATCTGCTCCGGCGCCATGTCAGCAAGTTCAGGCAACTGCGCACTGATCTTGCCCACTAACAATGGACACTCGATTACCCCACTATCTGGGCCGCCAACGCATCAGGGCTGATCCCGGTAAGGATGAAATGATTGGTACTCACGCTCGAGAAGGGGAGCTCCTCATGGGCGCTGCCCGCAGGAAGATCAGGGATGGCGCGTTGGTCATGGGCCTGTGGAGATTTTTGTGTGTGAGCCGCTTCATTGAGATCAGGCTTCCAGCACGAACCGGTCACCGAACTGGATCGCAAGCTGGGTTTTAGCAGCGTGCTATTGGACAGGTGGCCGCTTCCACTTCGCCTGCACATTTCGCAATGCTAGGTAGATCAGTTTGATCGCCGCCTCATCGCTTGGGAAGTGGCCCTTGTTGCGTACTACCTTTCGCACCTGGCTGTTCAGCGACTCGATGGCATTGGTGGTGTAGATGACCCGGCGCACCTCAGGCGAGAAGGCGAAGAACGGGATGACCTCAGACCAGCGCCGCTGCCAGCTTGCCGCAACCGCCGGGTACTTCCGCCCCATGGGCCTTGCTCGAAGTCGGCCAGCGCCTGCTCGGCGGCGTCCGCGCTGGGGGCGGCAAAGATCGGCCGCAACGCCTGGGCCAGCGCCTTACGCTCCTTCCAGGAAGCGAACTGCATCGAGTGGCGGATGAGATGCACGATGCAGGTCTGGACCACGCAGTCGGGGAAGGCGCTGGTGATCGCCTCGGGAAAGCCCTTGAGGCCATCGACGACGGCGATGAGGATATCGTTGGTACCGCGGGCGCGGAGCTCGTTCATGATCCGCATCCAGAACTTTGCCCCCTCGGTCTGCTCGATCCATACACTCCCCCACATAGCGGACAGGTCATAAGTAGACACTTCTGCCATCATTGATCGTGTGTGATGGAGGAAGTGGCAATGAGGAAGTCCCGTTTCAGCGAGAGCCAGATCGTCTCGATCCTCAAGGAGGCCGAGAACGGCCGTAAGGTGAAGGATCTTTGCCGGGAGTATGGCATCAGCACGGCCTGCTTCTATCAGTGGAAGTCGAAGTATGGCGGCCTTGAGGCCTCGGATCTGAAGCGCCTGAAGGAGCTGGAGGCCGAGAACAATCGGCTGAAGAAGATGTATGCCGACATGGCCCTCGAACATCAGGCTGTAAAGGATTTGCTGGGAAAACTCTGAGGCCGTCCGACCGCCGTTGGGCGGCCGAGTACTTGATCCAGGTCTGGTCGCTGTCCATCTCCCGTGCCTGTGGGCTTGTCGATATTGCCCGTAGCGCCTGGTATCGCGGGGATGCGGCAGAGAAGCAGGCGGCGGCTGATGCACCGGTCATTGATGCGCTCAACGACATTATCGAAGACCACGCACGCTGGGGGTTCTGGAAGTGCTTCGGCACGCTCCGCAACCGGGGCCATCACTGGAACCACAAGCGTGTCTGGCGTGTATATCGGGCCATGGGACTCAATCAGAAGCGGCGGACTAAAAAGCGCCTGCCGGATCGCGAACGCCAGCCGCTGGAGGTGCCGGCGCAGATGAACCACACCTGGTCGTTCGATTTCATGAGTGATGCGCTGTACAGCGGCCGCCGGTTTCGGTGTCTCAACATCATCGACGAAGGCACGCGTGAAGCGCTCGGCGTTGTCCCTGACATATCTTTGCCCGCGGCACGGGTTGTACGCGAGCTCAAGCAGATCGGCTTCGTTAGGGGGCTGCCGGAGCGCATCCGCATCGACAACGGCCCTGAGATGCTCGCGCAGGTGTTCACCGAATGGTGCGAAGACAAAGGCATTGAGCTTGCCTACATCCAGCCCGGCAAGCCGAACCAGAATGCCTACATCGAGCGGTTCAACCGCTCCTTCCGCAATGAGCTACTGGACCCGTACCTGTTCACGACCCTGAGCCAGGTCCGTGAGATGAGCGCTGTATGGATGATCAGCTACAACGAGGAGCGACCCCATGACTCGCTCGGACGAGTACCGCCGGCGGAATTCCGGCGGCAGATAACCGGCGAAGTGTCTACTTTCAGACTGTCCGCTTGACGGGGGAGCTTACGGATCCACAGGCCGAGGACCTCCTTGCGACCCTCGCAGGTCATGCCGATGGCGAGGAACACGGCCTTGTTACGGACCATGCCCTCGTCGCGGATCTTCACCCGCAGGGCGTCGAAGTAGACGATCGCATAGGTCGTCTCGAGCGGCCGGTTCTGCCAGCTCTGGACCTCATCGATCACGCTCTCGGTGATCGCCGAGACCAGATCCGGCGAGATATCGACGCCATAGATCTCGATGATGTGATTGCGGATATCCCGCGTGCTCATGCCCCGGGCGTACATGGCGATGATCTTGTCATCGAAGCCGGGGAAGCGGCGCTGGTACTTGCCGATCAACACCGGATCGAACCGCCCGTGCCGGTCGCGTGGGATATCAAGGATGATGCGCTCAGCGCCCGTATCCACCGTCTTGGGGCTTGTGCCGTTGCGATGGTTGCCTGAGTGCTGCTCATCATCGCCATCCAGATGGACGTCCATCTCGGCGTTGAGCATGCGCTCGGCCAGCGCCTTTTTGAGCTCGCCGGCGAGTGACTCGAAGTCCGCCGCGCGACGAGCCCCACGCTCGCGGATCAGCTCGTCGAGAACATCCCGGTTAATACCGTCGGTGTGCTTCTTACGTGCCATACGTCTATCTCCCTATCGGGTCTATCGTATGGCTCACACACAGAATTACCTACACTCCCCCTTGCCTGGACAGGTCTGCCCGTTTCGTTTTTTGCGTTTTTCGATTATTGCGCTTAGTATCGAGTCAGTAGACACATGCATCCTCGGAGCAGCTATGCAAACACCCAGTGGCGATAACGAACTCCCGGATCATGAGGCCACTGCACTCGCCCGTGCCAGTGCCACAGAGCTAAGCAAGCTCCTATCCCGGCAACCGGAATCCGATAGGGCCCGCGTTCAACTCGACGGCACCGATCTCGTGCTGCCGCGCCAGGCGCTCGCGCTACTGCGTGACCTGCTTGCCGAGATGGCCCAGGGCAATGCGGTGACGATCGTGCCAACGCACGCAGAGCTGACAACGCAGGAAGCGGCGGACATCCTCAACGTCTCCCGCCCCCATCTCGTCAAGCTGCTGGAGCGGGGCGAGATCCCCTTCTCGAAGGTGGGCACCCATCGCCGCATCCGATACCAAGACCTGCTGGCCTACAAGGCGGAGTGCGATCGTGCTAGCCAGGAAGCTCTGGATGCGCTGACCGAGCAGGCACAGGACCTGGATATGGGGTACTGAGGTGCGCTTTGTCGTCGTTTTCGATGCGTGCGTCCTCTACCCGGCACCCATGCGGGATTTCCTGATCCGGCTTGCCACGGCCGGGCTTTTCGCGGCGAAGTGGACCGACCGGATTCACGACGAGTGGACAAGGAACCTGCTTGCACAGCGGCCCGACTTAGCGGGTGCGCTGGAGCGCACCCGCTCACTGATGGATCACGCGGTACACGACTGCCTGGTTGAAGGCTACGAGCCGCTGATTGAGGGATTATCTCTGCCAGATCCGGATGACAGGCATGTTCTCGCTGCAGCAATTCGCGCTGGTGCGCAGTCCATCGTGACCATCAATCTCAAGGATTTTCCGGCATCGTCTCTCGCGCCGTACGGGATCGAGGCTGTTCATCCGGACACGTTTGTGGAGCAAAAGCTCGATCTTCATGAGGGTGCGGTGGTGACCACCGCCAAACGCCACCGAGGTGCGCTCCGCAACCCTCCGAAATCCGTTGACGAATACCTTGAGACGCTCGCCGCTCAAGGGTTTGTCGTCACAGCCGATAGACTGCGCCAATTCGCAGACGTCCTCTAATCTCATGACTCTTGCCGCCAAAGGACGCTTAACGAAACCGTCCGTGTTGGTGGGGTAGAACCCCAGGGTGAGGGGAGTGCATTCGAGATTGGGGGCGCCAACTGGATAAAGAAAACTTCCCGAAGCTAGTTAATGACCTGTATGGGATCGTACGTAACCTAGAGGCGATGTTCCCGGGCAGACACTTCACACCCGATGGCCATCTCGTTGGTAGTCGCGGGGAATGTCTGGCGGCATACCACTACGGTCTCGATCTGCTCCCGGCCTCTACAATCGGTGGCGATGCGCTGAAAGCAGGATTAAGGATCGAGATCAAGGCAACCCAAGCGAAAGCGGTCGGGTTGCGGTACCAGCCGGAGCACCTGCTAGTCCTGAAATTGGACCAACTGGGTGGCTTCGAGGAGGTCTATAACGGCCCCGGCGATATCGTCTGGAAAGAGTTCGATGGGAAGCCTAAACCAAGCAATGGGCAGTATCGCATCGCCTTATCCCGGCTCTCTGTCTTGATGGAGCAAGTACCTAGTGAGAGTCGGCTGGCGATGGAGAATCCGAACGACTGAGTCCTGCATCTATATCCGGAGAGATCAGGACTTGGATAGGTCTCGAAGATTGAGCGTCGGCTTGCAGCTAAGCTATATAGGCTGGACAGGTGGTACTCAAAAAACGCCTCCCGGACTCGGCATTGGCGCAGCGAACTTTGGCCAGTCATGGCACATCTATGGCACATACAAGGCACAGAGGCGCCTATGACTGGTTACGCGGGCCTTCGGTCTACGGTAAATGGATCGCTCCCGATTGCTCTGCACCCATCTCTAGGTTCGCGACCAGGCCTCGATTCAATCTCAAAAACAGCAACTTAACTTCCCCCTTTGGCAACGCCGCCCAATCCCGCTATACTCTCGCCCCTGACGACAGGCGCGTAGCTCAGTAGGTTAGAGCACCACCTTGACATGGTGTGTTCGCACATTTTTCAGGCCTCCCCGCGTAACGAAATCAGTCACTTAAAGAGCGCAAAGCGCCACATGGCGCCACTCCTTGCATCATATGTGCCTTCGTTTAAGGCACAAAATCCAAAGCCCTCGCGACACGCTCGAGCTGAGCATCACCCGATTTTGCGCCGACTGCACAGAAATGATTGTCAATACAGTGACAAGCACGTCGAATATTCTTGTGCACAAACTTGGTCGCTCGGGTTGGTCTCAAGCTCTTGGGCGTCGGAAGTGACTCGTGGTCTGGACGTACAAGACGTCCGCGAACTTGTGCAGTCTCTACTGTCTTGACGACGAGATCCTGAGCGTCGGTAGTGCCCAGGTAATCGTCAACGAGTTTGGGTGGTTTGTGGGAGGCGGCGCAGTGGCACTTGGCCATGGCCACTACAACGTCCTCTTGGGTATCGAGCGGTTGCTCGACAGCGGCACTCGGCAGGACCGTTTCTATGCCGCACTCCGAGAGAGGCGATTCGGGTGGTGAATATCGGGTTTTGCGCGCGCTTGTGAACGGCTGCTGACTACTTGGGTCCTGAGCATCCCTGCCACCGATAGTGGCGGCACAGACCTTCTGCACTGACCGTCTCGGCAATGGCTTCTATGGTCGCCGATCTGATTGGCGCTTCCGCTCACTCAGCCTGTACTCTCGCACCGAATGAGGTTGCCAGGGAGTGGTTATGACCGAATCGGCGGTGGACGGGGCGGCAGTGCCGATGCCAAACACAGTGGAGCCGATTGAAAGCCGACTCGTCGTGGCTATCGCCTCGAGCGCGCTGTTCGACCTGAGAGAATCCGACGAGGTGTTCCGCGAGCGCGGCGCGCGGGCCTATCGCGAATTCCAGCAGGATCATCTTCACACCCCGCTCGGTAAGGGCATTGCATTCCCTTTCATCCGACGCTTTCTCGCCTTTAACCAGCGCTTCCCGGTAGACCGGCCGGTCGAGGTCGTGCTGCTGTCGCGCAACTCCGTTGAGACGGGTCAGCGCGTGTTCGAATCCATTGATCACCATAAGCTCGATATACGTCGAGCAGCCTTTCTGGAAGGTAACTCGCCTTACCCATACATCGGCGCGTTTCAGGCAGCGCTATTCCTCACCGCGAACGAGGCGGATGTGCTTAGCGCGACCGATGAGGGCTATCCCGCCGGCCTTGTCATGCACTCTGAGGTTGCCGATGACCTGGACGATGGTGCGCTGCGCGTCGCTTTCGACTTTGATGGCGTGATCGCCGATGACGAGTCCGAGTCGATGTTTCAGCAGGGCTTGGAAGCGTTCGAGCAGTACGAGGTTGAGCGGGTGCACGAACCCCATCAGCCAGGGCCGCTAGCGCCACTCTTTCGCAAGCTTGCGATGCTGCAGCAACTTGAGGCCCAGGCTGAAGCGGATGACCCCAACTACCAACCAATGCTGCGCACGGCGATCGTCACCGCCCGCGGCGCACCAACGCATAATCGCCTAGTCACGACGCTGAAGAGTTGGGGCGTGAGCGCGAACGAGACATTCCTTCTGGGGGGTATCGAAAAGCACCGTGTGCTCGAGACGCTGCGGCCGCATATCTTCTTCGATGACAATAGGCGTCACCTGCAGTCGCCTGCAGGGAATCTCCCGATGGTGCATGTCCCGTTCGGCGTGGCTAACGGAGCCGGATGATCCTCGCAGTGAGGCTGTCATCGTCAACCTCTTCCTCTCGGCTGGGAGCGCATCAATGCCGAAGTACCTGACAAAATCCCGGTTTACGCTTGGCTTACAGTGCCCTCGCAAGCTGTTCTACGCCGTCCGACCCGGCGAATATGTCGATCAGCGACGAGACAACACGATGCTCGAGGGGCTTGCAGAAGGTGGTCATCAGATAGGCGCTCTGGCGCAGACCCTTTTCATGCAGGCCGACGGTGAGCTTGCACGCGAGATCACTGATCGCGGTCTAGACGAGCAGATAGACCGGACCACACAAGCACTAGCCCAAGACTCGGTGACCCTGTTCGAGCCAACGATTGCATACGGTGATTACCTGGTTCGGGTGGATGTCCTGCGCAAGAAGGGGAATCGGATAGAGCTGGTTGAGGTCAAATCGAAATCTTTCGACTCTCGCTCTGACGAGCCGAAGGATAACCCGACGTCATGGACTCGCGCCGGCGGTATCCACGCTGGCTTCCTCAGCTACGTGCGTGACCTGGCGTTCCAGTATTGGGTTGTGCGCCAAGCTTATCCGGAATGGGAGATTCACTGTTATCTGATGATGCCGGATAAGGCGGTCCCAGCGCGGGAGGAGGGTCTGCACCAGCGGTTTCCGGTTTACTTCGATGAGCTAGGGGGAGTAAGTGGGGACTTTCGTGCGCGGGTTGATCCTGTCGCGGGGCTGGCTGCTGAGCAGCTCGATGAGTCCTTTCTCAGCCGTATACTGATGGACCGTCAGGTCTACCACGTTTTGGATGCCTTGCTTGAAATCCCGGGGATCACGGATGACTTCTCAGGCGTTGCAGAGAGGCTTGCGCGTATCCAAGCGGCCGAGACGCCCATAACGCCAGCACCTGTTGGGTCTCACTGCTCGGATTGTGAGTTCTATGCCCCCGTGCCCTCAGCGACGGGTAAGAGCGGGTTCCATGAGTGCTGGGCTGAATGGTCCGGACAAAGGCATGGCTTCGATCGGGAGGACACCATTTTTGGACTCTACGGTCGTGCAGCCGCCGGTGTGACGAGCACGCAAGGGTTGCTGGAGGCCGGGTACCAGTGGCTGACCGACATCGACCCTGATGAAATCAGCCTTCCTGATCGGCTGACAGGAGCGCTCGGCAGGGGCGACCGGCAGAGAATGCAGTTGACGGGTGATTGGCCTGGCGGCGGAGATCACTACTTCGACAGCGTGGGGTTTGCCAGTGCTTTAGAGAGCTGCGCCTGGCCACTCTACTTCCTGGATTTCGAGGCGGCGCGCTGCGCTTTGCCGTTTCGCGCCGGACGGCGTCCCCAGGACATCCAGATATTCCAATATTCGGTGCATGTCATGGAGCGCGATGGCAGTGTGCGGCATGCCGATGAGTTCCTCGACCTGTCTGTCGATGGGGATGTGAACAGTCGCATGCTGCGGCATCTGAAAGAGGCTCTCGGGTCAATCGGTACTGTCCTTCGTTGGACGAGCTACGAGAATACAGTCCTCAATAATGTCCGCGCCCAGTTGCTGGAGATGGATGCACCACCTGACGACCGCGATGAGCTGGTGGCCTTCATTGAATCTCTCACTCATGAGAGAAACGGCAATAAAATCGTACGGCGGGGCGAGCGGGATATGGTAGATCAGGCCCGCTGGGCGGCGGACTTCTACTTCCACCCTCAAACGCGCGGCAGCAGTAGCATCAAGCCGCTATTGCCCGCCGTCATGAAGAGCTCGGAGCACCTTCGCGCGCTCTATTCAGAGCCGGTATATGGCACTGGACGAATGCCCAGCAGGAACTTCTCGAACAAACGCTGGTGGTCGGGCGTGCCAGATAGCGATGAGACGCCGGAGGATCCTTACAAGCTACTCGAGAGTACGTTTAGCCAAGAGCTGCTCGGCGGTAGCCCGGAAGTCCGTTACTACCAACGCTTTGAGTCCATCAGTAATGGTGCCGGGGCGATGATGGCCTACACGCGCGCCCAGTCCGGGACGATGAACGCCTCGATAAGGGATGCCATTGAGGCCAGTCTGAAGCAGTACTGCGAGCTTGATACTCTTGCCATGGTGATGATCATGCAAGCTTGGCGGGCTGAGGCCGGCGTCTAGCTTCAATTTCCTGTCAAAACGACATTTTCTGTCGCAGGCATATGTTCGACTGCTCAGGCTGACGCAGCTACTTATAAGCGTCCGCCTCTTCACTTAATGAAAGCGCATAAGGAACACATATGCCCGACTACCGGAAGTGCTGGCGTCAAGATTTGAGCGATCTGCCCCCTCAAAGGCTGCGGCTCGCGCGGCTAGCGCTCAACTTCCATCGCGCGTCGATTGATGACAAGGCCCGCCTGTCGATGCACCGGTCGCCCAAGGCCCTGCAACGCCTGATTGGTCCATTGGTCGATCCAGGATTTAAGGCGTGGTTTGCGGGTGAGCTCGAGGACAAACCCGAGGATGAGCTCACCATGCTGCTGGATGACTCGGAAGATACGGATCGAGAACAGTGGCGGCGGCTTCTCTCCATGGTCCCGGATGATCTCGTCGAACGGGTTCGCGAAACTGATCGTCAGGATCCGCTGACGGAGGTGGCTGAGCTGCTGTGCAACTTGCTGGATTTGGATGATGTGGAGCGACGGCTGGTGCTCTTTGTGGACTTGCTGTCCGTATCCGGGGCATTGAGGGGGCTTTGCCGGGAAGGCAGTAACGAGAGTCCTCAGGTCAATATCGAGCGGCTTGCCCTGATGCTGGAGCTCTCCACAGATGCAATCAGCAGGGCGCTCCGGCCAGAGAGCAAGCTGCGTCGGCTGGCGTTGTTGAAACCGTCGGATCACTCGGATCTTGAAGACTTCCTGAAACCCGGCGAGGTATTGAAGCAAACCGTTGCAAATAGACCCCGGAGCGAGTCGGAGCTGCTGGCGGTCTTCGTCGAACCACTCAGTGAGGCTCAGGCGGGGTTGGACTCATTCCCGCACCTTGAGCGCTATGCGGCATTGTTAAAGCAAGTTCTCGGCCGCGCGGCCGAGCTAGGTGAGTCGGGTGTCAATGCGCTGTTCTATGGGGCGCCGGGCACCGGAAAGACCGAACTGGCGAAGGCAATCGCAGCCGCACTGGATGTAGCCGCCTACAGTGTCCGGACCACCAACTCGGACGGTGAACCACTGGGCCGAGAGGGCCGTCTGGGTGGCTACCAGATGGCGCAATTGCTGCTACAGGGCGCGCGATCGCCCCTTTTGATTTTTGATGAAATGGAGGATCTCCAGAGTACGGATGAGCTGATGCTGGCGGGTTTGACGGGGTATGCCCCGAGCCGAGATAAGGGCTGGCTTAATCGCGTTCTCGAGTCGAACCAGGTCCCGACGATCTGGATTACAAATCACCTGCATTCACTCGACCCGGCCGTCCGCCGCAGATTCCTTCTACCGGTCGAGTTTCGGACACCACCACGTCACGTCCGGCGGGATATTGCGGCGCGGATGCTGGCAGACACCGGTGTATCGGGTGTGATGCTCGATGAGATCGTAAGCGATGTCACGACAACGCCTGCTGCGTTGGCCAATGTCCGTCGGCTTCTCTCGCTGAATCCCATCGACGATGTCGATTCGCTGATACGGCAGTCCCTTGCCGATCTGCGCAAAGCAATGCGTGGGTCCTCAACGCCCCGAATTCGGCGTCCTAACACGACAATTGATTTGGGACTTCTCAATATCGATGGTGCGGAATCCCCGGAGACGATCATCGAGGGGATCGCTAAGAGCGGGCAGGGGAGGGTGTGTCTTCATGGCAAGCCAGGGACAGGAAAGACGCAGTTTGCGGAGCTCCTTGCCGAGAGTCTCGACCGAGAACTGATCGTGGCCACGGCCTCTCAGGTTCTCAGTCCATACGTCGGTGAGACGGAGCAAAACCTCGCCGATCTATTTGAGCGGGACGATCCGGATCACAGTGTCCTCCTGCTTGATGAGGTGGACAGCTTCCTCTCTGACCGAGGCAACGCCGAGCGCAACTGGGAACGCACGCAGGTCAACGAGCTTCTCCAGCAGATGGAGCGTTTCCCGGGCGTGTTCATTGCGGCTACTAACCTTATGGAGGGGCTTGATCCTGCCGCGTTGCGCCGTTTCGACCTCAAACTGATGTTCAATCCGATGACAACGAAGCAGCGATATCGGGCTTTTGCACAGGAAGTCCTCGGGGACGCGAATACAGAGGTGCCCGAGACCGCTCGACGGATCCTGGACAAACTAGAGGGGCTTACACTTGGGGATATTGCCAATGTGTGTCGGCAGCAACGGGTGCTGGGCGAGTCCCTCGCTCCCGAACACTTTCTTCATCGCCTCCGCACGGAATGGGAGCTGAAGGATGGAACGGCTTAAGTGCGAGAACTGAATCGTTACTCAGAGTCAAAGATTCAGGACTGATCTCACATCAGAGGTCGGGGGGCATGACGAGGTCTTGCAAGATACAGCGAGATGGTCATTTTCTCGCCCGCTGCATCGCTTTCAGCCAACCGCATTCCTCATGAACAAGGAGTTCACACGCAACAGTCGCGCGGGTGAGGCCGCACCATATAAGCGCCGTTTCGCGGTCACGATGTTCCGGTTCTCCGGAAAGGTCGATGTCTGTCAGAACAATGGCCGGCGCCTGCTGGCCCTTAAAGCGGTAGATGGTCTCGGCGTGGAGGGGGCCAACCGTGTGGACGGGGTTGCCGTCGTCGTCGTATCGGCCGGTGAAACGCCGAATCCCCTTACCGGCGATGCTGCTCAGATCCCGATAAACGGCGGACGATTGCCCCCGCAGACTGACGATGGCGATCTGTTCGGCCTGAAAGCCCTGACGCATCAAGGCCTGGACTCGCTGCTCCAGTTGTTCCCGTTGCCCGGCCTCTGTCGCATAGGTGGAGACAACGGGGATGCAGCCATCCAACGGGTTGGCCCAGTCCACGTGCTTGTCGAGGAGCCTATCAATGAAGCGGGCAATGCGCGCGGGTGTCCGGAAGTTACGCTGGTTGCTGTAGCGAACAAAGCCCTCCAGCGGTACCGGATCGTTGCCGAGGAGCGCCTGCTCGGCGTCTTCCAGCCACAGGCAGCGATAATCGGGTTTCATGGCGAGCCTGAGCACCTCGTACCAGTCGGGCTTGAAGTCCTGGCCTTCGTCGATGATCAGTACATCAAACGGCCCGGCCTGATCAGCGATATCCGTCATCTGCTCGACAAGCTCGTCCCAGAATGCGCTGCCATCGGATTCACTGGCCTGCAGACGGTCCGCATCACCGAACGCCCTGAGCCACTGCCGGCAGTGGCCGTGGAAGTTGTTGACGTTCTCGGTGTCTCCCAGGCGGGTCTGCAGTGCGTCGGCCAAAGGCCGATTGAAACAGACGAGTAAGGGGTTCTCGCCGTTAGCGATCGCGCGTTCGTAGGCCTCGATGGCCACCAGGCTTTTGCCGGCCCCCGCCGCCGCCTGGATGCGCAGGCGCCAGGGGCTGAAGTCGAGCGCGGCAGGCAGTTCCTGGAGCGGGCTCGCCAGTCGCTGATAGACCGCTTTATGCCGCTCGGTCGTCCGCGTCATATCCCGCTCGAGCGAGAGCGAATGCATGAGGAAGTCGCGCATCAACCGCGGCGTCTGGTCCTGGCTGTGCGCCGCGGGCAGCAACTGCTCTACGCGCGTGGCAAGTGATTTGTCGTCCCGGGCATCGACGATGCCTTCAATCGAGAGGCCGGCGGCATTCACCTGTTCGACCCGATGGTCCGGGCAATAGAGTAGGGATGAGACGGTGACCGGTGGCAGATCGGCCGCCTTTAACGCCTGCAGAAACAGCGCCCGCGAGCGGTGCATCTGCTCAACGACAGACTTCGGCTGCACCTGGCCGGCGTAGCGGATGCCGAGATCATCATCCGCCTCCTGCAATGATCCGTTCTTCTGCTCAATCAGCAGGACGTCGCCGGATTGATTGACGATCACAAAGTCGATCTCACCGAATGCCTGCCCGCGGGGCGTGAGGTGGGCGACATGGCGGCTATAGAAAACCGTGTATTCGGCAGATAACTCATCAGCGAGGCGCTGCAGCGTCGCCAGCTCGGCCTCCGAGGCACCACCGAGCCGGAGCTCGGCGATATTGGTGGGCATGACCCGTGCCTTTCCTGGTGCCATCCTTGATTCCTTTTTGTGCCAGCCATGGCGATGCCCTAAACCTTGAGCCCGCAGCCAGCCAGGGCGCAAGAGCCCATGCGACTCGGACTAGACCCGGGTCAAGGCGCTGCCGACCCGGAAGGCGCTTTGCAGCGTCTCGAGTGGCTGCCCTTCCAGGTCATACCGGCGTGCGTGGTCCGGGGTGTAGTTGATGATGAATCCGGTGACCGGGCCATAGAGGGGGATGCCGCTCGGGGCTTGATCCTGGCAGTAGGCCACATAGCCCTCGGTGGGCAGGCCGGAGGGGAAGGGCAGACGCAGCCGTGCCGGGGCGTTGATGAACCCCGCCATGGCCGTGGAGCTTGGCTGGCTGCGTGCAGTGGTCCAGATGGCATGGGGTTCGAAGCGGGCGCGATAGTCCGCTTCGGCCTGCGCCTCGATGGCCTTGCGGGTTGCGCGTGCCGCATCCGCGATGTCCGTCACGGGTAGGCCTAGTGCGCCGGCGAGGCGCTCACAGAGGTTGTCTTCCGGCAATGCACCGGTCGCCGCGAACGCATCGAGCCGCCGCAGCGCCTTGCTCGGGTTACTCGGGCTCAAGCGCTGGCCGATATCGCCGCGGGCTCGCCGCAGCGCGGCCATGCGATCACGCACCAGTTGCTCGAGGGGCGTTTGCTCAGGCATCGGCGGCCTCCCTTGCGTTGTTGGTCCCGTTGGCCTGCTGGGGCACACCCGTGGCGAGTCGGAAGAAATAAAAGCGCCGGTCGATGGGCTGGCAGTGATAGCCACGGATGCGCCGGGCGAGCAGAGCGCTTACACGGGCGTAGATGGCGGCTTTACGCGTCGTGTTGGGTGAGATGACGAAGTAGCTCGGCCGGGCGCGGTTGATCCAGTCGTTAATGCGCCCGCGCACAGCGCGCATCAGCCGGAAGGCATTGATGCCGGTATCAATATCGTCGAACAGTTCGATACCCGGCACATAGTCCTCCCACTTCTCGAAGGGATCGTATTCGCGGTAGAGATCGAATAGGTGGCCACGGCCGGGGATATGTCCGCCGGTAAGGGCGAGGGTGATCTCGCCTGCCTCACGCAGGACAAGGACGTATTCAAAGCCGTCGACCTTGAATTCATGACGCTCGATGGATGGCATACCGGGCATGGTTTTGCCTCCTTTTCCGCCAGGGAGGAGGATGGGCGTTGATCGTCCATCAGAGTTACAGCGTAGTCCGCTAGTGCGACATTACCCGTCGGAGGGACGCATTACGTTCTACGTCCACTCTCAGAGGAGTTGCGGCTATGCCATCGCCCATTCAGTGGTCCGACGACCTGAAAAACCGAACGCGGCAGGCGCTTGAGAGCCACGGCCTGGATATGCCTGTCCCCGCCATGGAACACGTTGGTTTCAAGAACGCGGACGGCGGCTACGGACAGATGCCAATAAAGTATCTGCTCGAGGGCCGATTCGTGATCACCCGTCGCGGAACAGACACCGTTGAATCCTTCGACACGGCGGAAGCGGTCATCGAAGCAGGCTGGGTGCTCGACTGATGGCGGATCGTGAGCTCAAACGCATTGCCGTGATCGGCTCCCGGGATTTTGAGGACTATGCACGGCTCGAGGCCGTGCTCGAGCCCCATCTGCCGGCGGTACTGGTCTCTGGCGGTGCCAGAGGCGCCGATGCGCTCGCCGAGCGCCTGGCCGGCGAGCGCGGGCTGACCATCGATGTCATCCCCGCCGACTGGCAACGCTACGGTCGCGGGGCCGGTCCGATCCGTAATAAACAGATTGTTGAGTCGGCGGACCTTGTCATCGCCTTCTGGGATGGCAAGTCCCGCGGCACGCGCTCGGCGCTCTCCCACGCCGAGCAGATCGGCGTCCCGGTGGAGGTTCATCACCCCGACGGCACGGTGACCGATTAATGCTGACCCCGGCTCACTGGATCGCACCGGATGGCGAGTGCCTCGACGTTCGCACCTCGCACATCGCGGCCGTCATTGCGGACCCGCCCCGCTTTGGCGTCACCGATGCGTGGTTGCGAGCGGTCTATGCCGAGCACGGCGAGGCCGAGCGTTTTGGCTGCGAGGGCCGCGCGCGGGCCGCCGTTATTCGGCATCTGGTCATGGCGGGCTGGATTCGAACGCGACGGTGCATTCGGCCAAGCACTTACTGGAGCGTGACGATCTACGATGTGGGTCCCGGGACACGCCAACGACTCCAGAACTGGGTGGATACCGGGCTGGCGGCCGACTGGCTGAAAGCCGCCAGCGAACTACGCATTTATCTCGTCTCGGATGAAAAGACTTCAATCATGGAGGCCGCCGAACTGAAGGCATGTAGATAGCCGATGGAAAGAGCTGCGCGAATGAGCCCATGTGCGGCCTACCGCTACGACCTATGGCGCCGCTGGGAACCGAGTGGTCCAGTCTTGTTATGGATTCTCCTCAATCCGTCGACCGCGGATGCTGATCGGGACGATGCAACCACGGTCCGCTGCATTCGCTTTGCTGCGCGGTGGGGTTATGGGGCGATACGCGTGGTTAACCTGTTCGGAATGAGAGCAACCGATCCGCGCCATCTTTATAAGGTTCAGCACCCTACTGGACGGCAAAATGACGAGACCATTCGAGAGGCGCTCCAGACAGCGGATGGACTGGTTTGCGCGTGGGGGAACAACGGGCGGCTAAATGGCCGTGGTCTGACAGTGCGAGATATGTTGCGCCGAAATCGGTGCGAGCCACACATCTTCGGTCTGACCCGTCTCGGCGAACCGACGCATCCGCTCTATGTTGGGTACTCAGCAGTGACACACTTGTGGCGCATAAATGCGTCTGCGGATACATCTGACACGAATTAAACGGGGCTTTAGGCTGGTGACGTTACCGACCTTCGGTGTCTCTATGCCGGGAATGTCGCCGGAATCGGATGGATTCGCCGGACACACCGACAAGGTGTAACCCCTCTTGCCGGAACGCGTCCAGGATCCAAGGGTTTTGAGTCATATGCCGGAATACCATACCGAGGGCGGGACTCTCGGGATCGAAGGAGACCTCGGGCAAACTCGCTGGCCTTCGCCGACGAAGAATCGCGAGCAGAACGCCGAGCAATCGGCCAGGCGCCAAGACGCCAGCCCGAGTGCTGTAGCGACTGTCGACGTCAGGACTCGCTTTCTCTGATTCGTCGCAGGGGACGAGGAAAGACACTCGTCCATCCGATGCAATTGCGACGCACCACGCTGTCCCGTCCAGGCGCGAATAGGTGACCCACCGCCCCACCTCCTCCTTTGCGCTCAGGTCGTCCATGGCGTGGTTCGTGCCGTACGACTTCTGCCGTATGGGCTTCGCGTGCTCGCTGCGGCAAAAATCTCTAAACGACCAGAGTTCACGGGTCTCAGTCACGATCAACATGCTCATAGCGACAGCCTAGACAGGACCTGCGACCCCTGCTGTCGGAGTGTCCGTTTAACGTCGGTAATCCAATAGAGCGGGTGCAGCTTGGGGTGGCGGTTGAGGTCAACCATTAGTACCGTGACAGTAAAGGAAGGCCAGGGAGCAGGTCATGTACGACATCATTGGCGACATTCATGGACATGCCAGTCGCCTTGAACAGTTGCTCGAGCGCATGGGCTACGAGCGGGACGCTGACGGATGGCAGCATCCGGATCGCCAGGCTATCTTCGTTGGCGACTTCATCGACCGCGGCCCGGAGCAGATCGAGACGTACCGCCTGGTGCGCTCGATGATCGACCGTGGCACCGCACTTGCCGTAATGGGCAATCACGAATTCAACGCCGTCGCCTTTAAGACGCCGCACCCGGAACAACCCGGGAAGCGGCTGCGACCCCACACCGAAAAAAACCGCAACCAGCACGCGGCCTTCCTTGAGCAGGTTGGCGAGCACAGCGCCCTGCATGAAGAGATGGTTGCCTGGTTCAAGACGCTGCCGCTCTACCTCGACCTCGAGGGTCTGCGTGTGGTCCATGCCTGCTGGCATGATGCGTCTCTCAAGACGCTGACCCCCATGCTGGATCACCGACAGTGCTTGCATGGGGACGCCTGGTCGGATGCCGCCCGCAAGGGTACGGATGCCTATAATGCTGCCGAAACGCTGCTGAAGGGCTTCGAGATCCCGCTTCCACCCGGTGAAAGCTTCTTGGACAAGCAGGGTAACGAACGTCGTCATATTCGCACCCGCTGGTGGGAACAACATGGGGGCACCGTTCGCTCTATCGCCCTGATGGATGACGCCACGCGCGAGGCGCTCTCGCAGGAACCTGTTCCCGGTGACGTGTTACCTGGCTACACCGACGAAAAGCCTGTCTTTGTCGGTCACTATTGGCTCCGTGGGACACCTGCCCCAGTGAGCGATCGTGTGGCCTGTCTGGATTACACGGTCACCGATCCCGCCCCAGTGGGGAAACTGACCAGTTACAGATGGGATGGCGAGCAAAATCTCAATTCTGACCGCTTCCTGTGGGTCTGAGGGGCGTGCAGTGCCTTTAACTCAAGAAAAGGAATGAGTTAGATATCCACAATGAGATTTTAGCAAGTGCGATTTTGCGACGAGATTTACGGGTTGAAACATAGGAGATATGGAAATGGATAGTAAGCAGATTGACCAAGTCCTTTCGCAGGTTCTCGATAACGCTCCAGAAGTCAAGCTTAGATCCGGCAAGCGATATGCGCACGGCAGAACCGAGCCAGGCGGTTTGATCGCTATTGCAGCGCTCAAGGATAGAATTCGAGTAAGCTTCATAACCGAGGGGAAAGGGAGCGATGTTTCCTCCGAACGCTTTTTAGAATGGATGAATGAATCAGGCATTCTGAGTGAAAAGGCTTTCGGTGAAACTGGCTTTGTTCTACGGGAGGGAGCCAGAAACCCCCATAAGCGTGAAGTCTGCGCTGAAGTACCGTATGACTCTCGCACAGCGGATGACATTGTCGCCGATACTGCGTCCGCTTACGGAACGTTGTTGCAAAAGCTTTCAGGCTTTTTTGAGCCCAAGGTTAACAACCCTGCGAGTCTGAACGATCACACTGGTAAAACGCATCCAGCGCCTAAAGAAATAGGCTTTAAATTTGTTTACGATAACGGCGAAACGCAAGAATCTTTTGAAGAGGACGAAGTATATACGCTGGAATCTGACAGCGCCGCCCTGCAAGACGCCCTAAATCATTGGCTTGAGCGTCGGGATGAGGATAGCTTGAAGCGCTTTGCTATCGACCTCATGGGTGCTCCGGACGAAAACTTTTGTGAGACCTACGGCGCAGCGTTTGGAGAACTCTTAAAGGTGTTCCTCTGGCGTGCATCCGACTCGCTCGGCTGGCATGAGGTCACAGTTACCATAACTGAGATCGCAGTAGACGGAGAGAACGTAGAGTTATCCGAGCTTGAGGAAGCAGTTTTGGCCGAGGATTGTCGCGTCCAATTAGTAAGAGACGCCGAACCCACGATGTACATGATTGATTGCGCATTGTGACCTCTCAGCATGCGCCCTCAACGGGATTAATCGAAAGGGCTGAATTCCGGGTAGCCGACGTAGCGATCCGTTTCGTTCAAAAAAGATCACGCTTCACGGAGACTTAGTGGTGATAGAGAGGTTCAATGATTCGGTCGTCGAGAAGATTGGTAACTATGTCTATCGATTGATCGATCCGAGAAATGGCGAAACCTTCTATGTGGGAAGGGGCATGGGGAATCGCTTATTCAGTCATATCCGGGACGACTTAGGTGATGGGTCTGATGTCGATGACGATAAATTGAGGCGGATTCGAGACATTCGAATGTCTGGTTTCGAGGTTGCGCACGTCGTTCACCGACACGGGCTGAGTGTCAACGAGGCGAAAGAGGTAGAGGCGGCACTGATTGATGCCTACACCGGGTTGACTAACGTTTTGAGGGGAGAACACAGTGGTGATCGGGGTGTTATGCATGCCGCCCAGATTAACCAGGCGTATAACGCGCCAACGGCGGTTTTTGAGCATCGTGCGCTTCTCATCAGCGTGAACGTTAGTGCGTTTGATAACCCGCTCTATGAGGCGGTGCGGTACGCGTGGCGCCTGAGTGAACAGCGGGCAAAACAAACTGAGGTTGTTCTAGCCGTGGAAAAAGGCGTGATACGCGGCGCGTTTATCCCAGAGGTGTGGAAGGAGGCAACAGCGAAAAATTTTCCTGGTCGGCCAGATTGTCCGGGTAGGCTAGGCTTTTTTGGGCATGAGGCACCCAGTGACATCAAGGACCTCTACGTTGGGCGGCAGGTGCCTAGGCGGTATCGATTCGGTTCAATGAACCCTATTCGTTATACTTGGTGAGTTGAAAACTGATCTTCGCTGCCAGTGGCGGATAGTCCGGTTGCGCTGGATGCTGTGAACGAGCCTTGGCAACGTCGTGTTTTCAGTGCCTGAGTGCCCGACCCCCTGCGGATTAGTGTGTTTTACCGAAACGGCTGCACTCCCGGAGCGTAGCAGTGTTAGATCTGCCCAGTGTTCGTTTTCCGCACGCGAGGATTTTTAAACTTTGGCCATGGACACACCCCGAGTTAATGCTCATGGCAAACAGAGCAGGCTCGTTGTAGAGGTTGGACCTGACCGTCGTAGGCCGCCGAGGCTATCCGCCTGAAAGCCGTATCCACTTTGTCGGTGGGCTTTAGCATCACCACCCTGCGATCATGCTTCGCGCGCGACCTCTCGAGCCAGCCGTCGGCGACAAGCTGATTTAGGTTATAGCGCACCCCGGTCACTGAGTACGGTAACGAGTTGAAGAGTTGGCTGACCGTCAAGCACGCGCCATCTCGGTAGGCTGCTGTTACGACGATCATAATGTCCAAAGGGATGAGGGAGGCGCCGTAAGGCAACCCTGGCTCGAGGGCGGATCGCAGTCGTTGGACGACGCGCGTTGTATCACTTGTGGTCTGCTGGTCCATCACGGGGATTCCCTCAGGTATGAACGATCATATAGTCATATTACTCGCAACTGCTGACTGTAACTCCCATCATCGGTCACTGGTTCACTGATCACGTTCCGCTCCCGTGGTCATTGGACCGTTCGTACTGGGCTATACCACCTACGAACGTACGTGTCCGATTTCACTGCGTCACTGATAGCCGTTTTGACCGCGTCGATGGCCTCGCGGGCAGTCCGAGTCTGAAACCTAGGCTCAGGATACTGTTATGCCTCGCCCAGCCGCGGGGATCCCAATCTACAGGCTGGCGCTGATTCGATCTGAGTCGTGGACTTGGTAACTTGATTATGACTGGCCTGAAACGTGGAGAAAGTGATCAGCCCGAGCAGTCCTTGTTCAACGTTTCGATAGACTCATGGCACCTCCTGCTTCAGATGCGTAGGAAGTTGTCGAACGTCTGATCCACCGGTTCCTGGTTCTCCCCTATGCGCATCCCCTGCGGCGCAGCTCTCACCTACAGCTGTCTCCCCTTAGGTGCGAACCTTTTTGGATGTTCGTTGCCCCGTGTACCAAGGAGCAATGCACCAGAGTGCTGGACCAGGTCTGCTCGAGCGCACTTCTGAGCCCAAATGCATCATCGCCGATCGCGAGAGGCGGCGCGGCACTCTGGTCCTGCCTGTCACACAGTCATATCGGTAAACATACCCGCCGTGCTTCGCGCTCGCGCCGGGTATCGCTCATAACCACTAAGTCCTTGGTGCTATCAGTAAGGCCGCTGATTATCACCGGCCGACAGGGCGGATCACCGTCCTCACAGAGTTGGTTGACTTGTGTTTCCAGACGCCAGCGGTCGCGTATCGTTGGAACTCGGACCGTCCCCTCGCCGATTTCTGCCTTCAAAGTTGAGTTTGTGGGGTAAAAACTGCAATTAGCAGACTCGCATCCCACTTTTAAACGTGTACGGTCTAAGTCGTAGAGATGACAAGGACCACGTGATGAAAGGCATAATCCAAAAAACATCGTCAAGTGTAATCCTACGCGTATCGCCGTCGTGGTGTGAGGGCGATCACTCCGAGGAAGTACGTGCCGCCGTAGCCCACGCAGAGGATTTATTTGACCGTCGATGTCTGAATGACCTGGCCGACCCGGATGATGACGCCTTGAAGGATTGGGAGATTAAGCGACGCTTGGAAGAGCCGACGTTCGTCCGCCCAGTGATCAAAAGGAATAAGGATGGACATGATCGGTGCTTGAACGACTCATCCTCAATGATTGCATCTCGGTCGTTCCATCCGCGTCGGCAGATCGGTTGTTTCATATTGAATGAGGAGAAAGTCAGCGCAGATCGACTCAAGTTGATTGAATTCCGTTTTCGGGAGCTCGACGGCGCGCTCCTACCTCATGGTCACAAAGAGCGAAAATACCGTGCAGACCGGCTGATTCGCCGCCTCACTGATGACATTGAACTCTGTCGGTTGATCGAGCTGTTATGGCTGGGCCGAGAGCCAGTGGGTCTGTCGGCCGCGGAGAAGTCGGGTTTGACCAACGGTCATATCTCTAAGAGCAAATTCAACCCGAGTTTTCAGCAATCACGCGCGGTCTCGCCTAGAAGTGACCCCGGGGCAGATGAGGTTCAGGACAACAGCCGGGAGGCCGGGTAAGTGTCTCTGTATTCGACAAACTCGCCCTCGGGAATGAAGCCATCGTCGATTTACTTCGAGGTGGATGTCGATCCGCAGGACCCATGGCTCCTCCAGGCGCTCCATAGCCGTGGTCATCTCTCGGTCGGTGATCGCCGCCAGCTTGGGACCGGCCGAGGCATCGAACATGCTCTGTGTGTTCTTAGCAGCACCCCGATCGCCGTCTATGAGCAGTCCGGCTCATCGATGCCACTGAATGTTGAATGGCTGGACCGTCACAATCAATGCCGGGGAGACGAGTCTCGTATCCCCGAGATGACGATCTCTCCTGACCTGCTCGCCCCCGAGGAACTAGAGGTCGCGCGCTGGTACTTCCAATATCTCCATGGATTCCGTCTGGGCGTGTGCGAGCGGGAAGAGTGCCTCGATCGGATCCTCTCATCCGTGGCTAGGAGAAGCGCCTTAAACCACCGGTTAGCGGGTTTCTTCTTTCGGCATCGGGGTGTACTTCAACCGATCCATATCGAGCAAATGCTCAATGGGGCCTATGAACACCGCTCTATCATCCGAGCAATGGATGCATACGGGGTGCCACGTTGATTACCAAAGACTGGCAAGAGAGGTTTCGGCTGCTTTCGAGCGATCAGTACAGCAAGGTACTCGAGCAGGTTGTCGAGCGCTATGAACCACCGCAGACATTAACGGCGCTGCAAAACTGCGTGCAGCAGGCGAAACGTGACCGCGCAATCGCCAATGTGGAGACTCTCTCCGAGCAGAAAACGACCCAACTGGGCACTCATATGGGTCTGGTCGCATCCACGGAGACGCCGAAGGCAGCGTCGTACCCGATCTATTACCGCCTCTGTGAGCGCCACGTTAGCGATGTGAGCAGTAAGCTTCGAGCTCATTTCCACACGGTCTTACGGCACTGTGAGCAGCGCTCAGCAACCCGATTCTCGATTGATATTCAGTATGAGGACATTCTTGCGATCGATTTCTGTCTGCGTGAGGTGTCTCGGAGTCTGTCCCCGCCGGATGATATCGCCGTTCTCGACGCTCTCACACAAGCCGTGCGGCAGGCGGTTCCAGCTTATACGCGCAGGCTGGAGCAACAGCGAGATGCCTTGCGGATATCTGCGTCCCCAGACACCACGCAGATTGAGAAGGCCGAGCGTAAGGTGGATCGTGCGGAGAATCTTTTTCATAGGGCACTCGAGATCCTCGAGGACGGACGCGCGCTAGGCGAGTTAAAGCGCGATTCTGGCGAACAGCGCCATAGCAGCCCAGGGAGTGCCGGCCAGGGGTTCGACAGTGCTCGAGCGCCGTCACTTTTTCCAAAGCTCGATGATCGCTTACCTAAAGTAAATATCCATGAGGCGGAAAAGCCGCTTGGGCACGAGGGGGAAGCAGAGCAAAGGTTCCCGTACCGCAAACCTCTCACCGGTGATGAGCACCGAGACCCTAGAGGCCCTAGGGTTAAGATTCGCCACCTCGTCCCGTACTCTGGCCGACTGGCGCAGCAGTTGCAGGAACGCACCGACCTTACGAGCCTGCAGAATGACACGGTGGTGAGTGCGAGCGACTATCACCGACTTTCACCGAATACCCTTGCACGCGCGTTTTTCTGGCTCTACCACGCGGGCGACGGCGCGTTCGTATTCGGCTGGCTTATTGCCACGACTGGAATGCCCATCGACCGGATGCAGTCAACCAAGGTTAGTGCATCTCTCCCAAAAGGCACGGAGCCGCACTACGAGCCGGAGTCAGGCATCCTCCGGTATCGGATCTTAGACGGGGCCGCGCTAGTTGCAAACGGCGAGAACCGAATCGTTGCTCTCCATCTACCACCACCGTTGCCCAGATTGATCGCCGGCATAATCGCACAGCTCACTAGCGCGCAGGTGAGCGATCCGCTGCCATTCGGAGAGGCGCGAAAAACCGCTTCGGCTCAACTGCATTATCGATTTCAGGATACGCCGGGGCCACCAGTCACGCTTCGCGCACTTCGCGCGGGCGCACCAGAGTGGCTTTTGCCTGAATCCAGAGACGAGGTAGAGGCATTGCTGATCACCGGGCAGCTTGGCAATTACCACGGCGCCGCGGATGCCTACCGAAGTTCTGAACTTGACGAGATCAATGAGGTGTACCGCGCGGCATCTCATGACCTGGCCGAGCATATCCAGAAGAAGGAACCGGGCGTCCGCTTCACGTATGAAATGCTTCGTGCGGCACCTCCTGCACCCGGTCGCAATTACGCAATCGGGAGCAGACGAAGTATCGACGCTGATCAGTGGAGAGCACTCTTCGAGAATATTCGCAGTCAGGCCGTCACTGCCGGTCTCGCCGTGGACGCCGCCCCTTCTGTGAGTGAGGAAAAGCTGAAGTGCTGCATCGATCTATATCAACAAGCAGCGGCCTATGCTTTCCTTGGTTGGTCACTCGGGACTGCCGCTCGCCCAACATCCTCCCGCAGCACAATCTTGCTCACAGAAGACCTGGCGTTTGTGGCGGACAAGTCCACTAAGGCCCACTTCGAGCGCCGCGAGCTCCCAATGGTCAGTCTTGTCAATCGACAGATAGCCCACGCCTGGGCGCTATTCCGTCATGTCGTTGATTTAGCCGAAAAGCTCGGGTCAGTGGGAATCCACCTTAACCATCAGCCGGACCGTATTCAGCTCCCCCCATGGGTGCATTGGAGTCGGTTCGGGCTCAGGGCCCAAGACACTCGAATGGACCTTCTTAGGCAGTGGTCGGCGGATCACGGCTACACGCTGCATCGCTGGCCAATCAATGCGGCCCGACACAGCGCCGTCGCGATGCTCCGCGATCAGGTACCAACGGTCGTCCTTGATGCTCTGCTGGGGCACGCCCGTGGCAGTCGCGATGCGTTTTCTACTTGGAGCGGCCTAGCCCTCGGTGAGGTGTTCGCCGAGCTTCGACCAGCGATCAAAGAAATGCTGGCGCTGGCCGGTTATCAGCCACTGAGGGTAGGTGATTATGCCGAGCCTTAATAATGCCGATCAGGTAAGGGACGCGCTGAATGACCAAGGCTTGCTGGTGGACCCACTATCCGATTGGGAGGGCTATGAAGCACTGGCATCGGCGGTCGTCAGAGCATTGAACGGTGGTCGCAGCCTTACCTCCAGACAAGTCGATGGCCTCGTTAAAAGCACTTCTGCGGGATCCAAGACCAGTCAGAAGGCGCGTCTTAAAATCAGACTGTTGCTGGACGCAGGGAACCGGGGTGGGCTCTGGGAGAGTCCTCTTCCGCATACAACGACTGTGCATCCCCGGCCCTCGGCAGCTCCTGTGTCGCCGAGCCAACAGCGCCAGCGCAACGGGGCCGTCAATCTAGAGCGGTATTTTCGTAAGGAATATTTGCGACCGGATATGGATTCAGAGACGGCGTTGCTCGGAGCAGCCTTGCTGCTAGTAACACGGGTCGGAGCTAGCGAATCGGTTGTCTACGGCGTACTCGCTAATTTGCGCCGCGTGGACTTTGATAAGAAAACGGGGTGGATTAATACGCCAAGCCACCCGGCAGTAGACGCGCTGGCGGCCTACCGGCTCAAGTTGCCGGAGCCATTGGCCGGCTTGCTGCGATGGCAGCGTCGCCATATTGCTCGTCGCAACGACTGTTGGTTCTTTGCGGGAAGCGTTCCGGGGCACACCGGAGACGAACCTGCGGAAGCCGATCAGATCGAGCAATGCGTCGGCAAGAGCTACAAACGGTTGGTGAAAGACTACCACGCCAATATTGGTGACAAAGACTCGACGGTGCCAGAAAGGTTTCGCGGCTTTGTCAGAGCAGGGCGACATAGAGCGCGTGATCTAGGCCTGACTCCGCAATTTCTCACCGTGATGTCTGGTTACCCTTTACCGGTGTCACCGCCGGCGACAACCCTAATGGAAGACGAGCCAGGTACCTCAACCGCGTGGCAATCTGGCGCCTCGGAGCCAGCGCGACCGATTCAGTCTTTGAATGCGTCGGACAGAAACAGCGAGGTGCCGGAAGCCCTCCCTGATAACTTTGACTGGGTCGGCTTCGTGCAAGCTGAAAAAACTGCTTTCGTCCATCAGTTGCGGCCCCTCTGCGCGCGCACAGGTGGCGTGACGACCGGGAGAGACGGGCAGGTTTACGAGCTGCTCGACCACTTTGACGCGCGTGCTTATGCTGCTTTGGATACGCCGAATATACTCCGCCTGTTACTCCGCTTCGCCCTCTCTAAGCTGCTCGATGATGGGGTTAAATTCGAGTCCCTCAAGACCACGATGGATTCTTTGTCCGACGGAGCGCTGCTGGCGGAGCCCGCATATCTCGATCTTTCGACCTGGGATGAAGAGGTGGTCGTCGAGATGGCTGAGCTGCGGATGGAACAGCAACAACGCAACGCTATTAGCACCCGTCAGGGCAGACTCACGGCATGGGTGGAGTTGGTTAATTTCGCGCATCATCAGGGCGTTGGACATTTTCCGCCGATGACCGTGGAAGGCATCATGAGTCTCCCGGCAGGGCGATCTGACATCCTCACGCCGGATGAGGCTGAACGGGTCCACTGGCGACTACGACATCTCCACGATGCAACCCATCGCGAGCGCTTATTGCTTGCAAGCGCCTATGCCTTGGGCGTGCACGCTGGGCTAAGGGCCAGTGAGGTGATTAACAGGACACTGGCGGATGTTGTCGTCGAGGATGACCGTGTCTACCTCCATGTTCCGCGTGGGAAAAGACGGAGGAGCCGACGGCAACTCTGGCTGCATGCCTTCTTACCGCCTACTGAGTTGCAGTGGCTAATCGAGTACATCCGGCTTCGGTCCGCTGAGCGGCTTGGCCGTCAGCCGCTTGAGGAGTTTTATCTTTTCGGACACGCAGGGGATCCGGAGCCTGCTGGTCGATCGGCGATCATTGACAGGCTGATTCCTGAGATGACTGCCTTCCTTGGTCGGCCTGTGGACTTTCACCTGCTCCGCCACTCGTTCTGCTCTTGGCTTTTGGTACAGGCGTATCTCATCGTCGATCCGTGGATAGGGGAGCATCTGCCGGGCCTCGATCCGCGGCTGAAAGAGCCAGATGCGCTCGCTGCCGTGGAAAGATACCTCCGATACCCACTACCGGCCTGGCATAAGGACGTGGGGATGAAGAACGATATTTGGAATCGCGTGGCGCGCACGATGGGCCATAGCACTCCGCGCACGCTCATGACTACGTATGCGCATACGATTGGCTCGGTTCATTCGGTGTTACTCCAGAAGACTTCCGAGTGGGCGCGGCGCGATAGGATATAACTATACTACAAAGGGAAATCGATAGGTCTCGATCCGCTCAGTCTTCTGCAGCTCCGTTACGTTTAGCTAGTAAGAAGATGCTGTATCGGGTTGATGTCGTGAATCCGCCTCGGTCTGACTCATTCGGCCGCAGGATTCGCCAGCGCCCCTGAATTCCGCAACACGGTTGGCCATTGCCGGCGCCTGAACTAGCTCGGATTCTCGCACCACTCTTTCCAAGGCAATCAACCAACGCTCATAGTAATCCCAAGATGGGTCATCGGACTCGTGCTCGGCCTCCCACTCAGCTATCGATTTTATCAGGCTGCCTTGGAAATCCTCCCACTCGAAGTAGCCCGCCTTCGAGAGTGCGAGCGCAAGGCCGAACGCTCTGCTCTCCCATTCGGAATAAAAACAGAGCCGCCCGTTACTCCTTGGCGGCGATTGCCGACCTCCAAGTAGGCTTGTGGCCGCAAAGTGCTCGAATTTAGTTTGCATGAGATATTACTCGTATCATGACGTGACTGTTCACAAGCTCGCCGCGGGCTGTAGCCGAGAAGCTTTGCTTCGCCACAGCCCGCGGAGCCCCACCGGTGGACTAGCTAGTCAAGGGGATTCCGCCAGTGCAACACCCATCATCGACTCGGGCGTTACCAGCCGAACAAGTTCCTCTTCGCTCCATCCACTCGTACCATATGGACGCTCGGGGATAACAAACCAACGTATCTGTGCGCTGCTGTCCCACAAGTGGACCCGCACATCTGGCCCCAAATTCAATCCAAATTCCTCAAGTACGGCGCGAGGTTCCCGGGCCGCACGCGCACGGAACGCAGGGTCCTTGTACCAGTAGGGCGGAAGCCCCAATACCGGGAATGGATAACAGGAGCAGAGTGTGCAGATGATCATATTGTGATCATAGGGTCCATTTGCGACTGCACGCATATGCTCCCCTTCCGCACCCGCCATGCCGGTAGGGAAGTCCATAGAGGCTATCGCGCCCGGAGTATCCTCAACCAGCCATTCCTTGAATGTTTCATCTGTCCAGGCACGCGCAACAATCCGGGCGCCGTTGAACGGCCCCATCTTGGTATCGAAATACTCTAGAATTTTATCGATTGACTGCTCGCCAATTATGCCCTTCTCTATGAGGAGTGATTCAAGCGCGTTAGCACGGGCCGCGTTTCTTTCTTCCCGATCATCAGAATATTCGAAAAGCTCTTGCATGATGAACCTCTTTATTAGTCAATTTCGTCAAGATACGCTTCAAATAGATCGGCATAAAGGCGCGTATGCTTCTCACCTAGATCGCCCCAAATTTCGCCTTCATCGAACATGACGCTATACACTGGCATCGGTTCTCCGATCCCGTCAGGGCCTGTGTCTTGAAAATACGAATATGCCCCCTCGTATACGTGAACAACTTTGCCGATCCGGTTGCGCAGGTATCCTGGTAGTCTGGTGTGCTCTGTAACGTGATTGTCCCGTATCCGCACCAAGTTACCAACCGCGAAACGCGGAGGCTCTTGTAATTCCGACTTCGGGGAGTCTCCGAACTGCATGTAATGAAGTATCTGGTCGTCCACCTGCTTGCTTGCGGACTGCTTGGGAGGAACGGACACACCTTCGTAATATTGCTTCGCAGTTTCTTCAAGCTCTTCGCTCGTAATATAGCCCTCCTCGATGAAGAAACCGGAGATACCGCCGAGCCACTTTTCATAGTATCGGTATTTGAAGTATTCGAACGGGTTCATATTCTCCGCGCCTTTGCGGAGATCCGCCCATGTCCACTCGCTTTCGAACTCAAGATTCGATGGGCGCTCCTTCAAGTGATTGCTTAATGCCATCATCGCCATATGGATACCAAATATCCGCTTCTCCCACTCTTGGACAAAGACTTTCCTCTCGGTGCTGACTGGGCCGACATTCTCAAGCCCACCAAGTCTATGTTGCAACTTCATAACATTCTCCTTGGGTACTTCTTCGTCACTACTATATGACTACGGTTTGGTGGAAACCTGTTTTTCCGTTCCAATTTTCACCAGTGAGTTAGCCAATTTCTCGTGTCCAATGCCAAAAATACCGCCGGCAATTACTGACGTACTTGCCACGAGGGCAGGATTCGAGATGCCTGCATGGGTTATTGGTAGCCCTAGTGCTGCGGAGGTCCCTACAGTCGATGCAAAACCAAAAACTACGGTCGGTGTGAGGCTAAGAAGCTCGGAGCGACCAACTTGCACCATGGCGGCGCTTCCGACTCCAACGCAAATCGCAGCCGCGATAGCCGATCCTCCAAATGCCGTCGATGCAATGAGGCTCAGGCTCGCAATCGCGACACCTACCAAGTTGGATACAACGGATTGCTTAAAGCCGGCAACTCCGCCCCCCGCTACGAAAAACGAAGCCCATGCAATAAAAATTACCCAGACTTGGAGCGGTAAAACTGTGGCCGTTAAATAAGTTGCTAGTGCGCCTAGCAAACCGATCCCAATGCTCATCGCTGTCATGTGCTGCATGATTTACCTCAAACTGTAATGCTTTCCGTATTGTGATTAGCGCTATAGCCGCCATTAGGGTTATCTAGCGGCACGCCTGAATTTGATAATTTATTACCCCGGATGCACTCATAAAATCCCTCGCGTAGCGAACTTTCGTTGAGATTGCGACCAATAAATACAATCTGGTTTGTACGATCTTCATTAGCCTTCCAGGGCGCGCCGGGACGCCCGTCTAGGACCATATGAACTCCCTGAAAAACGAATCGCCGTGGGGACTCGTCCATGTCTAGGATGCCCTTCATCCTGTAAATGTCTGGGCCATGGTCCTGAACCAATTGATTGATCCAGCGATTGAAACGATCGCTGTCTACGCTGCCAGAGATGCGTATGCTGGTCGAAGATACTTCATCCTCATGCTCATGGGCTGTTTCCGTTAGCAAGCCAGGATCCACCGTAAGTGCATTTCTCAAATCGAAGGCTCCGATGTCCAGTAAATTCTCCAGAGGGACATCACATTGTGCTGCAGTGTAAATATCAGCGAGTGCGTTCAACTGCTGGATTCTGTCAATTATAGAATCGGTTTCGACCTCGGAAAATAGGTCTGCCTTGTTCAAGATAATTACGTTTGCGAAGGCGATCTGTTCTTGCAATTCGTGGCTGTCCCAATGGTGCTTGATATTAACTAGATCTACAACCGTAATCGTAGCGTCAAGCGTCAATGAGCTCACTGTTCTTTCATCCAAAAAGAATGTTTGGATTACTGGTCCAGGATCGGCTAATCCAGTCGTTTCTATTACAACCCGATCGAATTGGTGGTTATCGGTTAGCAAGTTACTGAAGCTCTGTATTAGATCTGACCGGACGGTGCAACAAATGCACCCATTGTTCATTTCGATAACTTCCTCGTCGGTCGTAACGATAAGCTCGTTATCAATGCCGACTTCACCAAACTCATTTACGATCACGCAAATCCTTTGCCCATGGTCCTCCGTGAGAATACGATTCAGGAGCGTAGTTTTTCCTGCTCCTAGATATCCAGTTATTAGTGTGACTGGTAGCTTCTCCATCATCGCTCCATCGCGTTCAAATAAGGGAAAGTAATGTGTCTGCTTCGGTCAGGGCGGTGCCCCACGTTATCCGATAACAATTGAAGCGGCGGAAATGAGGCCGATCCCAGCAATAGCGCTTGCTGCGGCTGTCTGAGCCATCGCAGATAGTTTTTGGTGGTTTGCGAGTAACCAGCGCGTAAGGAGATAGGCGGCGGCAGCGAGGCTAAATTGAGTGATCGTGAAACCAGTGAGGTAGGCGACCAATGGTGACGTTTCGGCGCCGAGTACCGCTCCTGCGTAGGCTTGGCCATGAAAAAATGCGGCAGCAGAGCCCGTGGCGGTCAGGAAGAGTTTATATTGAGGTTTCAAAAAGACGGTTGCGGCGACACCGAGAAGCGATAGTGCTACCATCAACTCGGTTGCGGGGAACGTGAATCCGGACCAACTCAGGGTTGTCCCGGCGATCGCAGCGGCGATCAGCGCGAGTGGGGTGGTAAGCCCGCGCATCGCGCCAAACCCAAGCACGATCCCTACGCCAATAATGAATGCGAAGTGGTCAATGCCTATGATTGGGTGAGCTAAACCTGAGAGAAACCCATGGAGGTACGTCTCGGGTGTTTCGCCGCCCATGGGGTGATGGGCGAGAGATGCGGTGCTAAGAAACAGAGTTGTTGATGCCAGTGCGGTAGCGAGGGTTTTCAAAGGGGAGCTCATGCTGAATCCTCCATCTGCGTCGGTACTGAACAATGGTTGGCCACGCTTGCTGTTGCAGGGTTCGTGCCATTTGCTTCCCGGGTGGACAGAGATTCCGTAAGGAGCTGATTATGCAAAGGATTCCGGTCGTTTCGGATGAATTGGTCGCTTGCCGAGAGGGGGCTTCATCGCGGATTTTTGCACCATGCGGACGCACAGTGAACTTCAATGGTGCGGATTGACGGTGCCTAAATACCCCGATAGCAGGCGTACAGGGTGATTTGCTGAAGAGTGGAGCTATTACCTGGTGCGATCGTAAGCAATGGGATGGACTTCACCCACTCTATCTCGCAGATATGAGGCGGGTCTTTGATGAGGAGCGGAACCATGGCCATTGCTGTTGTCGGTGTTGATCACGCCAAGAACGTCTTCCACCTCCATGCGGTTGATCAGCGTGGGACGGTTGTTTTCCGTTGCGCTCGCAAGCGACACGACTGGATCGAGACCGTACGAGAACGCGTCGAACCTGGTGCAGTGATTGCCATGGAGGTATGCGCCTCTTCTCATCATTGAGGTCGGTTGCTCCAGTCCTACGGTTATGAGGTTCGGCTCGTCCCCGGTCAATTTGTGAAGCCGTTCGTGAAGAGCAATAAGAACGATCGCGTCGATGCAGAGGCCATTACCGAGGCCGCGATGCGTCCTGGTATGCGGTTTGTGGCGGTCAAGTCGCAACGCCAGCAGGATCTGCAGGCCCTTCACCGTGTCCGGGACGATGTCATCCAATAGCGCACGGCCAAGGCCAATCAGATCCGTGGCTTGGCGGCCGAGTACGGCATCATTGCACCGGTGGGTCTAAACCAGCTTCGCAAGGCAATCCCCGAGTGGCTAGAAGATGCGGACAACGGGTTGTCTGACCTTTTCCGCCAAATCCTTGCGGGTCTGCGCCATGACCTTGTATCACTCGATGAGCGAGTCGAGGTGCTCACACGCTCTATTCAGCAGGTGGCTGAACGGGACCCCGTTGCCAAACGACTGCTGGGTCTCCGCGGCGTTGGCCCGCTGTGCGCGACAGCAATGGCCATTGAATTGCGCGATGGTCGGCAGTTCCGCCGCGGGCGTGACTTTGCATGGTCACTGGGACTCGTGCCGAGACAAGACAGCACCGGTGGCAAGGCGAGATTGCTTGGCATATCCAAGCGAGGAGACGCTACATGCGTAAGCTGCTGGTCCACGGGGCGCGGGCTGTGATCCGTCATCACAAGGTGGATGAAGATCCACTCCACCAATGGATTAGCCATCAGATGGCGCGCAAGCATCCAAATGTTGTGAGTGTGGGCTTGGCCAATAAAACAGCGCGTCGCCAGGGCAAGGTAGCGTCAAGTGGTCTAAAAGCGAGGTAGCCACCGGAGCCCTCTTCAGCGCTCACGCCGCGCTCTCGATCGTGAGTTTGTCGGCGTCCTTGTGAAGTGACCCCCTCCAGAACTGCACAGGTTAGAGTGCAGATGACAGGGGGGCATCATGAGCAACGAGGCACCCGTCAGATGCTGGACCGCCAAGCGCAAGTCGGCGGTGGTAATCGATAATTTCAAGGGCAAGACCACGCCGGTCAAAGTGGCCCGGCAGCATGACTTCACCGTTGCCGAGGTCGAGCGCTGGGTCGAGGAAGCCGAGCGGAACATGGAACACGGCTTCCGCACCCGACCGAAGGACCTGCGGGAGCAGTACGAAAAGAAGCTGCAGGAGATCCGAGAGGCGCTCGGGGATGCCCATCTGCAGATCTACGCGCTAAACGGTATCGGCGCCTGCTCGACGACGAGGAGAACTCGTGAGGTCGCTGCAGGCGGAGCTCCTAGCCAAAGGTCACTGTGTCTTGCTCAGTAAGCTCTGTGGCTGGCTGGGCGTCCCGAGGCGGTCAATCTATTACAAACCAAAGGCTTGGCCTAAGGTCACCCATCCAGCGCTAACAGATCGGGTGAAGTTGGCCATGCAGCGGTTCCCGACGTATGAATACCGGCGCCTGGCGATCGTCCTTGGCGAGAACAAAAGCCGATCCAGCGGATCTTGCAGATCAAGGGCTGGCAGGTGCGCAAGCGGCCTCAAGGCTTTAGGCCAAGGGCGAAGGCGCTGCCATTGGTGATCCGCCAGCCGGACGAGCGTTGGGCGACGGAAAGCTGTCATGTCTGGTGCGGTCGGGACCGGCGCGGTGCATTGGCTGCCGTGACCGCCTGTTGTACCCGCGAGATCCTTGGCTGGCGCCTATCCAGCAGCGGTGCCACCGCAACCGCGGAGGCCGCGCTCGAGTAAGCCTTGATCAGCCGCTTGGGACACCTGCAACGCATTGAGCGGCCGTTGATGCTGCGAACGGCAACGGGTTGGTATTCTCCTCGAAGCACTAGACCAACACCGTCCGAGCGTATCGACTGACCCAGGAGTTCATTACGCCCTACAAACCAGAGCAGCATGGGCTGAGGGAGCGCTTTTTCCGATCCCTGAAGGAGGAATGCATCTGGCAGCATCGGTTCGAGTCGCTAGCGCATGCACGGCATGTCTTCGGGCAATGGATACCGTTTTACAACAACGAATGGCCGCATCAGTCTCTGGGCTATTTGGCACCCAGTGCACACCCGGCATTAGCGTTATAAGGTGTGCAGAGACTCGGGGGTCATTACAGTCGATGCCACTGGATTTGAACACCGTCGCCAGGCTCTCGAGGCTCATGTAGCGCCGGGTGATCTGCCACTTATCGCTCTGCTCGAGCAGCACGGCCCCAACCAGGCGGACCACCGCCGGGTTGTTCGGGAAGATCCGGACGACATTACTGCGCCGCTTTATCTCCTTGTTCAGCCGCTCCAGGCAGTTTGTTGAGTCGAGCTTCGGCCAGTGCTCTTTGGGGAAGGCCATGAACGCCAGTACCTCTTCTTAGGCGCTGTCCATGCAGGCCGCTGCCCTGGGGAAGCGCCCTCGCAGACTGTCAGCCACCTCACGCCATTGGCGGGAGGCTTCGCGCTGGTCCGGCTGGTTCAGCGCTGTCCGTACGGCAGCCGAGACAGCCGGCTGGTGCGCCTTGGGCACTTGGGCGAAGACGTTTCGCATGAAGTGCACCCGGCAGCGCTGCCAGACGGCCCCGGTGAGCACTGTCGCTATGGCCCTCTTCAGCTCCTCGTGGGCATCGGAGGTGACCAGGCGAGCGCCGCTTAGCCCGCGGGCCACCAGCGCCCGGAGGAACTGTGTCCAGAACGCCTCCGTTTCCGCCGGCCCCACGGACAGGCCCAGCACCTCGCGGTAGCCTTCCTGATCGACCGCAGTGGCGACTACGACGGCATGGCTGGCAACTGGGCCATGCTCGCGGCTCTTGATGTAGGTCGCATCCAGCCATATGTAGGGCCAGTCGTCTTCCAAGGGGCGGTTCAGGAAGGCATCAACGCGCTCATCGATCTCGGCGCACAAACGTGAGACCTGCGACTTCGAGATGCCCGTCATGCCCATCGACTGAACCAGTCCATCGACCTTGCGCGTGGAAACGCCCTGCACATAGGCGTCCTGGACCACAGCACTCAGCGCCACAGCACCCACTGACCTCGTGCTCCATTAACTCTTGGAGCAGGAAGGTCAGCGTCTCGCGCAGGAAGTCAGGGGAGGCCTCGCGCTTCTCAAGCAGCTCATTCAATGCCACGCTCCTTTTGGTCATGGTGGTTCTCCGCCGTCGTTATTGATTGTTGCGGCTGCAACTCTAACGAAGGGCCACGGTGGCCGCCTCACCTCAACCGATTTACACCACTTCCGGGGACGCCACCCCTTCGAGAGCCCAGATCTTTGGATGCTGTCGCGGCCCCTCTGCGGCACCCGTTACCGGCCGGCCATATAAACGCCGCCATGAGTAATGATCTATGGAATCGTATCGCCAGAGTCATGGGACATAGCAGTCCACTGACCCTCATGACGACCTACGCTCATAGCCTGGGGGGCGTTCACTCGGTTTTCTTGCGAAGGATCTTGAAGTCGACGCCGCAGAGGGATATCCGACTCCCCCGATCGCCACCGTCCAGATGAGCGCCCCCTCGATCGATTCGAAGGCCAACCGCTCTCGCACATCCATCACTTCCATGGATGCGGTGTTGGTTTGGTTCTTTGCGTTTCCATCCCGTGTTTTCTCCGACGGCCGCTGTCGGAAAGAACCTCTCAGCCTATAGGCGGCGCAGAAAAGCCGAGCTAGCGTGTGAGGTCCATGCTTCGACGGCTGAGCTCGAGATGAATATTTGCACTGCGCGTTGGATCGCCTCATTTGTATGCCTCCTCTGTCTGGGTATTCCAACGTACGCCTCCGCAGATGCCTGGCTCCTTGGTGGATCCGCCGATGGGGAAGGCTCGATTTTCGCCGCGGCGACCGGAGAGCGCTGGGGGTTCGGTGTTGGCGGTGTATTCAACGGAGACTATTCCGAGGGCGAGGTATTGGACTACCCGATTCCGCACTCGTCCTACTTTGATCTGGGTGAGCAACAGGTGGGGGGACTCCTCTCGCTGGACGTGCTCTATGAGCTTATGCCCTCTGAGTACGGATCCTTGTGGATCTCCGGTGGCTTCTCGACCTACGAGGAACGGCAACTCGTCCGCTCTAGGGCCACTGGATGGATCTACTCTCAGAGCAAGAGTACAACCGTCGTGGCGGACGCGGGGCTCTACTATGAGCTTGGCCTCACTGACAGAGTCGGGTTCGTAGCGGCCGCGCACACCGAGCTCGGTGTCCTCGGAGGCTTAACCCTGGAGTTTTAGCGCGGAACGGGGACAGCGGACCCTTCCCGGGCGTGGTGCGGGCGGTCGAACGAGAACTGCGCATCGGTCTCTGCCCAAGTCCATAGGGAAATAAAGATTCGAAGAGGGACTCTTCTATGCGATCCAACCGTCATAGGGCCATCACTATCTGCCTATTGCTGATGGTGCCGGCATCCGCCATCGCGCAAGCGTTCGGAATCCAACAGGGCATGAGTGTCGACCAGCTCGATGTCGTCGAAGAGCTGGGTACCGGTCGTTACGTCGTTGATCCCCCTAAGCCACATAGCGAGTTCGAGGTTTATGTGGTGGCGGCATCTGACGCCGAGGGCGTTTGCCTCGTTCGAGGTGTGGGGAAGGACCACGATGATGACCGGTATGGTCAGTCGGTCAGAACCGCGTTTGACAAGCTTGAGGGTGCCCTTGAGGCCCGGTACGGCGATTTCAAGAAGCGCAACTTTCTAAACGCTGGTGCCCTATGGGACGAGACCGACGAGTGGGTAATGGCAATCCATCAAAGTGAACGGGTCTACCAGTCAGTCTGGCAGTCCGAATACGGATCTGGGCTACCAGATAGCATTGTCGAGATAATTCTCAACATCGATGCTCTGAGCGGCTCGTCGGCATGGATCGGCCTGCAATATCGGATGGCGAACTTCGATGAATGTCAGCAAGAGCTGGAAGCGCGCGACTCGCAGGGGCTGTAGAGCACTCGCAGGCAAAGGAGGCCACGACGTGAAGCGCATGCTAACGCTCGGGTTCATCAGCATCGTCCTCGTCGGGTGTGCGAGCAACCCAGAACTCAGCCGGGAAGAATGGCTCGACATACATAACCACACGTACCCGGATGCCAGCGCAGAGGAGGTTATCTCGGCTGCCGAGGAGGTTCTCCGGACAGCGGACCCGAACGATGTGACGTTTACTCACCGGGAGGACGGATTCCTGGCCACCCGGCAGTTCCTCTACTACTTCGTGCTTGCCGCTACGTCAGGTCAGGATTTCTATGATTTAACTGCTACCGAGCGCGAGGATGGCGGCGTAGACGTCTCTTTGTACATGTCGCGTAGCGAATCCAGCCTGGTTGGTCAGCCTACTGGGGGTGGCGGCGCCAGTGTCACCACGATTCCCGGCAATGCATCGCCAATTCAGAGCCCTGCCGCGTATTTTGGCTTTTGGCGTCGCATCGAGTATTTCCTGGGTCAGGAAGATACTTGGTATACATGCGACAGGATTAAGGCCGCACGAGAATCCCGCGAGGACCTCTGGGGCCACACTGACAATATCTGCGGGATTGGCTTCCAAGATAACTTGCCGACTGGCTCTACCGAGTAGGTAACACCCGCGGTTGCTGCGCGGCGTGAGGTCAATTCAGGCAATAGAGCGCGGTGGCGTGGTCAGGTTGCCAAATCCGAGGGGCTCTGTTGGGTCAATGGTCCGATGAATGGCTCATCGGCATTCGGTCGTGCTGCCATGGCGTGCACGGCCATGGCTTTGGAGCTCGACGTTTGTTCAAGCCGCTCGATGAGGATTTGTTCAGCGCTGAGTTTTTGCCTGTCAGGCTCATCACGTTCTCCAGGTGGAAGCGATTTAGTTGACAGAGCGGCCTAGGACTAATCCGGACCGCTTGGGGATTCCGCGGCAGCGGTGCGTCCTCCACGGTGTCTGTCGCACTGTGGGCCTCGACGTTAGGACCGAGGCTATTGCCCGGCTGACGGGTCGTTGAAAGCAGCCGCGTCAGCCTAAGGGCGTCATGCTCAATCTCAGCAATCAGCGTCGCAGCTCCTTTGACGCTAAAGGTCATCCGCCATACTGTCATCGCTGAGGGTTACGAGGTGTGTCGGCTTGTGTGCCGCCCTGGCGATGGCATAACGCGGTAGGCAGTATTGTCCGGCGTCCTTTGGTCTGCCCCGCCACTTAATACAGACGCCCCCGTGGGGCGACGGACATACTGAAAGCCCATTCGCAGAACACTCTGGAGAGGGACCATGGAGTCGGTCACGCAGCAGGTCATAGAAATCCACCCCGCGCTGGCCGCCAAAGTCAATTTCGCCTGCCAGCAAAGCTCTTATCCGGTTCTGCGCGACCTTCGCATCGAAAACCTCAGTAGCGAGCGGCGTCTCGAGGGGGTCGTCGTCAAGTTGATCGCGGACCCGGACTTCATTAAGGCGCGCACCTGGCGCGTGGATCGTATTGAGCCTGGAGAGGTTGTCACGATCAGAGATCGATCCATTGATCTGCAGGGTGCGTTCCTCTTGGACTTATCCGATGCCGTTCGAGGGTCTGTCACTCTGAGAGTGGAGCACGGACAAGAGATCCTTCGTGAGGAGAGCGTGCCCATTGAGGTGCTCGCCCACAACGAATGGGGTGGGGCGGGGTTTATGCCGGAGCTGTTGGGCGCTTTTTGCACGCCGAACGACCCGGCTGTTGATCGGATTTTGCATACGGCGGCGACAATCCTGCGTGACGCGAATCGCTCAGATGCGCTCGATGGCTATCGGTCCGGAAGCCGTGAACGGGTCTGGGAAATGGCATCGGCGGTCTATACAGCCATCGCTAATCTCGGGCTTGCCTATGCAGTGCCGCCGACGAGCTTTGAGCGAGATGGCCAGAAGATCCGTCTACCCAGTCAGATCCTGGACGGCGGCGTAGCAACGTGCCTGGATACAACGATGCTATTCGCGGCCGCACTCGAAAAAATGGGGCTCAACCCCGTCATCGTTATGCCCGAGGGGCATGCGCTGGTGGGTGTCTGGCTGCAACCCGAGGAGCTATCGAGTGTCGTCGGTGAGGATGCCGAGGTGCTCAGAAAACGGGCAGAGCTCAATGATCTGATCCTCATTGAGACAACGCTAACAACCTCTCAGCCCGCGCCACCCTTTTCACGGGCCCTTGAGAGGGCGATGGATCAGCTCAACCCACAAAATGACACGGCTTTTGTCGCGGCGGTGGATATCCGAAGAGCCCGTGCCCACCAGATAAAACCGTTGGGGTTAACTCGCGGCCCGCAACAATCGCATGGGATCGAGGGGGAATCGAGTCACCAGATCTCGATTGAGACGGCCCCGGCACTTCCCGACTTCGATGCCGAGCCCGAGGAAACAACGCCCGATACGCCAGATGGAAGGCTTGAGCGCTGGCAGCGCAAGTTGCTGGATCTCACGGCACGCAATCCGCTCCTCAATCACAAGTCCTCAAAGACGAATTTGACACTGCTCTGTCCCGATCCCGGTGACCTCGAGGATAGGTTGGCCGCCGGAAAGAAGATATCGATCCAGGCAGCGCCCAAGCCGAGTGCTCAGGCGCAGGATGACGAGCTACACCGGCAACGAACGGGAGAGGTGATCAGTCGGGAGTACGCACTGGACGCACTACGACGCCAGCAGGTGTTGGTGGATATGCCAGAGCAGGCACTTGCTAACCGAGCCGTCGAGATCTACCGGAAGGCCCAGACCTCGTTGCAGGAGGGCGGTGCGAACACGCTCTATCTGGCGCTTGGCTTTCTAAGCTGGAAGCGGGAGAAAGACCAGGACCGCCGCTTCCGCGCCCCGCTGATCCTGCTGCCGGTCACATTGGAGCGGCAGTCGGTTCGCAGCGGCGTCAAGATGCTTGCCCATGATGATGAGCCGCGCTTCAACACCACGTTACTGGAGATGCTGCGCAAGGACTACGAGATCGACATCAAGGGGCTCGATGGCGAGCTGCCGAAAGATGAAAGCGGTGTAGACGTTAAAGACATCTGGACGCGTGTACGGCAGGCCGTTAAGGAAGCCCCTGGTTTTGAGGTGATCGAGGATGTGGTGCTAGGCCATTTCTCGTTCGCGAAATACCTCATGTGGAAGGATCTCATCGACCGCACGGACCATCTGCGCACTAACGGCATCGTTCGCCATCTCATCGACACACCCAGACAGTCCTATGACAGCCCGGTGGAATTTGTTGCCTCGGACCGGCTGGACCGGGATTTCGCGCCGACCGATCTGCTGGCCCCCTTGCCGGCTGATGCCTCTCAGATGGCCGCGATTGCCAGCGCGGATCGCGGTAAAGACTTCATTGTTATTGGGCCGCCAGGCACGGGTAAGAGCCAGACCATCAGTAATACCATCGCCCACTTACTGGGCAAGGGCAAAACGGTTCTGTTTGTCTCGGAGAAAACAGCCGCGCTGGATGTGGTCCACCGCCGCCTCAGTGATATCGGACTTGGCCGTTTTTGCCTCGAGCTTCATTCGAACAAAGCGAAGAAATCAGAGGTCCTCGCCCAGCTCTCCAAGGCCTGGGATACAACCGCCCGTAAGTCCGAGGCGGCTTGGCAGGAGGAGGCGGCGCGGCTGAAGGAGGTGCGTGATCGACTAAATGGCCTGGTCGACTACATGCATACGCGACGTGCCAATGGCCTGACCCCGCACTATGCCATCGGCGTTTCCGTACGCGATCAGCATTTGGCAGAGCGGGTTTCGCTTTCTTGGCCGAGTGCCGATGAACATACCGCCGAAGAGCTGGATCGGATGCGGAGGACGGCGGACCGACTGCGTATTCAGGCGAAGGCGGTCGGGAATGTGCATGACAGTCCATTTCAATGGGTGGCGACGGCAGACTGGTCACCGGGGCTCGAGTCCGATCTGGTTGACCGGGCACGCCGGCTCTCGGAGGCATCGAACCAGTTAGACGCGAGCTCCGAGAGGGTTCTTGAGGCACTTGATTTATCAATGCCGGATCATCGGCTCGAGCGCTTGGAGGCGCTGGGCGACCTCGCCGGCGTGATCAAGGACTCTTATCGCCAGCCAACCGGCTTTGCGCTCGAAGCAGATGGTGCGGATCGAATCGAGGCTTTGGAGGAGGCCGTCACCCGACTTAAGGCATATACGAGCGCTCAATCAGATCTCAGCGTCCCCTACGAGGCGATGGCTTGGCGAACGCTTGATGGCGAGGAGATTGCCCAGCAGTGGGCAGAGGCGCAGAGCGCATGGTGGCCGAAGCGTGTTTTGGCAAAGCGAGCCGTCATAAAGAGGCTGCGCGCCGGCGGGGCCAGAGGAAAACCCAACCCCACTCAGGATGCAGATTTGTTGGCGACGCTGCGCCGAGAAGGAGAGGCGATTGATCGTCTAGACCAGCAGTTGACGGGCTTTCGCGATTGGTCGGCCCACACTACAGATCCGGCGGTTGCCCAGGCTCTGTCCGACCTGGGGAACCGCGCCCGCAATGCCGTCGGACGGATGGTTGATGAGCCGGCGCAGTTGATGGAGATCCGTCGGCGTGTTCGGACGATGCTGCAAGATGGCAATGACATGCTGGCACCGGACGCACCGCTCGGTCGTGCCGCGATGGACTACATTAACGTGCGCGAGGAGTTCGAGGCGGCAGCCGATGCATTCAAATCGGTTGCTGGTCGTGAGCTCAGAGAGATGATAGGCGATCGGGACCAAGTTCTCCCGCTCATCAGGGACAGTCTAGAGTCTTTAATCAATCGGCGCGCTGAGCTCAATGAGTGGTGTCATTGGTGGCAGCGACGACAGGATGCGATCGACTGCGATCTTGAACCGCTCGTAAAGTCGATCGAGACTGGGGTGACGCCCGCTGATGAGGTGCCTGAGACGTTTGAGGCGGCTTATTGTGCATGGTGGACGAGGTGCCTCTTTGAAGAGGATGACATCCTCAAAGGCTGGTCAACGGCGGAGCATACAGATGCCATCAATAAGTTCCGCGCGATCGATGAGTCGTTCCAAAAGGTCACGGCGGACTACATCGCCGCGACCTTGAGCAGTCGTATTCCTGATCGTCAGCAGATCGGAGCGAATCAGGCGTGGGGGATCATCAAAAAGCTGTCCGCGCAGAAACGCCCACGTGTGCCCATTAGAAAGATGATTGCGGACGCCCCAGAGCCAATATCAAAGCTGGCGCCGTGTGTGATGATGTCACCGCTCTCCATTGCTCAATATTTGCCGGCCGATCAAGCGCCCTTCGACGTCGTTATCTTCGATGAAGCGTCCCAAATCACCGTTTGGGATGCCGTCGGAGCGATTGCTCGCGGCCGTCAGGTCATCGTGGCTGGTGACCCGAAGCAGATGCCGCCTGGGAATTTCTTCGGTCGGACAGATGATGATCCCAATGGTGACGTGGATTACGACGGCGATATGGAGAGCATCCTCGATGAGCTGCAGAGTGCCAGTATTCCAGAGCAAACTCTGAACCTGCACTACCGCTCACGGCGGGAGAGCCTGATAGCGTTCTCCAATCACAACTACTATGACAACCGTCTAGTGACGTTCCCCGCTCCGGTCTATCCCGATCGAGGCGTGCGATTGGTCAAGTGCGATGGCTATTATGCCCGAGGGCAAGCGCGCCACAACGTGGAAGAGGCTCGCGCCATCGTGGCTGAGGTCGTTCGTCGTCTGACCTCGAGTGAGCCAGCAGAGAGGAATGCCTCCATCGGGGTTGTCACCTTCAACACTGAGCAGCAGTCCCTGATTCTGGACCTTCTGGATAAAGCGCGGGGCGCTAATCCCAATATCGAATGGGCGTTCGCGGAGTACGAGACAGAGCCGGTCTTCGTCAAGAACCTTGAGACGGTCCAGGGGGATGAGCGAGATGTCATTTTCTTCAGTATCACCTACGGGCCGGATCAGGCCGGACATGTAACGATGAACTTCGGACCGCTGAATCGCGATGGTGGAGAGCGGAGGCTGAACGTTGCGATGACCCGAGCGCGATCGGAGATGGTGGTCTTCTCTACACTCGCTCCCGAAAAGATCGATCTGTCGCGGACGGACAGCGAGGCCGTGAAGCACCTCAAGCACTTCCTCGAATATGCCGAACGTGGGCCGAGTGCCCTGGGGGCTGGTGTTCATGGTTCGCTCGGGGATTTTGAATCGCCCTTCGAGACGGCAGTGGCGCGTGCCCTAAGAGACAGAGGCTGGACGGTTCGTCCGCAAATCGGCGTCAGTGCTTTTCGGGTTGATCTAGGTATTGTGCATCCGGACGAACCAGGTGTTTACCTCGCGGGCGTCGAGTGTGATGGAGCGATGTATCACAGTTCAGCCTATGCCCGGGAGCGAGACAAAATCCGTCAGTCCGTTTTGGAAGGGCTAGGTTGGACCCTGTTTCGTGTCTGGTCGACGGATTGGTGGATTAACCGCGAGGGCGCACTCAATGCGCTTGAGTCAAACCTCGAGGCACATCTCGCGGCAAATAGAGCCGAGCGAGAGTCGACGAGTATGCCGGCGAGAGACAAGACTGTTCCCACGGTGGAAGAGGATGTTCCCGAGCTGGAGCCAATCGAAGTAGCAGGGGCTGATCAAAATGAAAAAGCCACGGCCACCAATGATGGTGTCTACATCTCCGCTGATTTGGATGATGTTGGAATAGTGCCTGCCCCGGATCGTTTTTATGACGAGGGTTACGACGCATGCGTGCGCTCGATGGTCGAGCACGTGATTGATACCGAGGGGCCTGTACATGAAACGATCTTGGTGCGGCGCATCGCACATCATCATGGGTTCAAAAGGGCCGGTAGGCGCATCCGAGACCGAATCATCCACATCGCGCTGCAACATCGTGCGCATACAGCGGAGGACGTTGGTCGCTTCTTCTGGCCCATGTCAGTGGTTGATCAAGGTGCCATTCCCGCTCGTTATCTTGAGCGGGACACCGAACTGAGAAGCATTGATCGCATCTGCGCTGAGGAGGTAGGCGCCATTAGTCAGGTGCTTGGGACATCTGACCCGGTAGAGCTTGCTCGCGCAATTGGAATCGCACGGCTGAGTTCAACGGCGCGGGAACGGTTAGAGCAGATCGTCGCTGATTAGGCGTACTAGAGACTCTGCCGACCGCACAGGAGAATTCATTGCGATATGCGGACTTCAAAGCACTGATCTTTGGCTACTTGAGAGCGCCGTCATTGTCCGATGACATCATATTCAGCGGATCCCGAACTTGGCTTTAGCTCTGGGGATATGGAATCTAGTTACCGGCTGGAGAATGCCGAAAATAGACCTGTCCGGTCGGCGCGGTCACGGAACCCTCTCGTGATGTAGTCCGGTCACAAACACGCGCCCGTGCATCCTCGGCCGCATGGTACTGATCAATCGTTCGTATGAACTTAGTCAGTGGAATCCGGCTATCGTCGAAAGTGCCGCCGATCACCCCCAACACGTAATGCATGATTTCCCACGCCGGCCGGTCGGCTAGGCGAAGCATGTCCAACGCATCTGACAGAATTATGCCAGCAAGGGATGGATGGTCCTTGCTGCGCAGTAGTCCGGTTTTACTGAATGCGGGGGCGATCTTCCCAATGTCATGGAACAGCATGCCCGCGATGCAGCAGTCACGCTCCAGAGGGGCAGTTGCCTCGTCAGCGATCTCGGCAAGACGAACCGCGGCTTTGACTGAATGTTCGAAGAGCCCGCCATATTCGCAGTGATGGACATAGCGGCTCGCGCCAAACCGGAGGAAGGGATCCATGATCTCGCGTTGATGGAAAACGTACTCTAGAAAGCCGGCGATAGGCTCGGAGTGAATGCGTCGGTGGATTAGGTACCCCAGGACGGAGATCCATTCCGGTTTGGGATACTGCGCCCATATGATCGACTGCATTGTCTGCCCAACACCATCCGGGATCAGCCGATTGACCCTCCAGTAGTGGTTTCCTAATCGGTTCGCCGCTCGATCTAGGAGCGCGATGACACTCTCGCCCAGTGATGGCAACAACCACCCTTTTTTGGGTACGGCAGGGCGGTACAGACACTCCATAGAGCCCGAGGCGTCGCAGAGCGTCATGACATGAATATCTGGATAGCCTCGGGTCGGCGTAGGCGGGGCGGTGACCGTAAAGTGGCCCTCCGCCCGCGCCCCAAGCTGGGTTGGCAGCTCGCTGATTAGCATGGCCAATGCCCATAGCCTTCTTCGGCATCGAGCTCGAGTCGCGCGAGGACGAGTCGAAAGATCGTATGAGCGATCTCCTCGTCGTCGATCTTGATCTCGCGAACGAGCCAGTTCTCGAGAGCCGATTGCAAGGGCTGTCCCTCGTCGGCGCCGATATTCCGGCGCAGCTTGGCCTCGCCGGATGGACCGTTGGCCGTGATGATGGCCTCGGCCATTCGCACGACGGACTCGGGCACGACGTGTTGCTCATTGCTAGGTGTCTCGATTTCAGTGATTCGCATGGCTCTGCTTCCTCTATGGCTAAACGGTTGTTGAGCGGTTGTGCTCGGTATGGGGAGTGGAGAGGTCACCGAGACGGCTGCGCAGCAGGTTCTCCATGGCAGAGCCGTCCTGGCGGGTGAGGTTCGGCACGTAGCGGGAGTAAACGGTGAAGAGCATTCGGGTGTTGCTATGGCCCATCTGCCGAGCAATCCACTCCGGGCTCTCGCCGGCCGCAAGCCACAACGTCGCCGCCGTGTGCCGAGTCTGATACGGCCGGCGCCGTCGCAGACCAGCCTTCTCAAGAGTCGGGTACCAGACTCGGTTATTGACGTTTCGGTAAGTCAGCGGATACCCGTACCGCGTCGTGAAGACATACGGGGAGTTTTTTGTCGCCGCTCGGACTCGCTCTGTCTCGAGGGCTTGATAGACCACATCCGACATTTGGATCTCACGGGTGGATCCATCCGTCTTGGGTGTCTCTTTCTCACCCCAGACCCGGGTCTCACGTACGAGGATTTCCCGCGACTCGAAATGCACCCAGTCCCACTTGAGCCCATCGACCTCTGCAGTCCGCATGCCGGTGAAGAAGCGAACGATGAAGTAGGGGCGCCACGCATCGTCCAGCGCATCGAGGAAACGTTGGACCTCTTCCAGCGACAGGGGATCGACCTCGGTGCGCGGAAGGCGCAATGGCTTGTAGCCCCGGAAGGGCGTGTTAAATTCGAATTGGTCGGCGGCATCGTCGAGAATCTGCTTTAGCAGGTTCACGATTTGGTTGACCCGTGAGGTTGAGAGACCTTTCTGAGCGCCGTGCGGGACTTTGGCGAGTTGGGCACGGAACTCAAGGATTTCGGGCTTCCTGATGTCGCTGACCACCTTTTCCCCGAATGCGGGCTTTACATGCAGCTCGAGGATCTCTCGGAGCTTGTGGCGGTATGAGCGCTTCCAGGCCACCTCGCTGCGGGTAAACCACTGCTCGGCGTACTCGGCGAGGGTAGGGTGGTTGTTAACTGATTTCGCAACCTCAGGCGCAAGAGCTTCTGCCCGTGGACTATTCGGAAATGTCTCGGCGTAGTTAAACGTACCAGCGGTAATCTGCGCATCCACGCGCTTTGCCAGCCGCTCCAGCCGACGCCTGTTCACCTTCGTGTCGTCCAGCTCTGTCTGTTCGCGACAGCGTTTTCCTTGATAGCGGAAATCGAGGTAAAGCTTGCCGGTTTCCTTACGGACTCGAATGCTACCCATTGCAGATCCCCCCATTGGCCATCGGGATCGCCGCGCCGGCCTCCTCAAGCATGTCCTCCTCAATGGCCTCCCATATGTAGAGGACCTTGCGGCCGCCGAAAGGCCTGACGAAGTGTCTGCCCTCAGTCAGGCGTTCCGGGCGGAGCCGGTTCGTGATGTAGCGCGGGTTGTAGCTCAGTCGTGAAGCCAGTTCGTTGACGTCAATGTATGTCATAGCCTTTCCTGTGTCTCTGGGTTACAGCTAACACCGTATAACAAAATAAAACTGTGTCAATAGGTCTCTGGGATACGCATGTGTGTGTGTACCGGCGCCTCCAGGTCATCTAAACTGGAGTGGGAGTTATGGGAGAGGCCCGATATGCCGGATCAAAAGAATCAGAAGCAGGTCAATGTCCGCATGGACGTGGAGACTGTGGCGCGATTAGATGAATGCCGAATTCGCAGGCGCACGCCCCAGGGGAATCTTCCAACGCGCTCGGACATCGTCAGGGAAGCCGTTGAAGAGTTTCTGGCGCGTGAGACAGCGTACAAACCTGAGCGCTAGGTCAGAGGTTGCGTAGGTCAGCGGGGCGCCTGCGACCTTAAACGTCGGAGCGCTGGATAATTATCGGTTTGCTTAACTCGCGCTATACCGCTCCGCGGATGCGTGGGAGATCGTTGGCGTAGCGGCCGGTAAGTACCCCAAATTATCCAGGTCCTTCGCTGTGGACTACCCCGTCAATCAGTCGGGTGGTTTAACAGCCCAATGATCTCAGCCAGCACCGGCATGGCAGGAAACGTGAATGCCCAGCAGGCAGTGCGCGGCTACGCCGATGAAGTCATGTACGACGCCCCTAATAAGCATTAGCAGGTTGACGACCTCCCGGTTGATCCCTTGGTCAGCTCCGACGCGACCTGACGTCTGCACCAGCAATCTTGATTGTCTCCGGGGATTTTCTCCCTGAGCGATCCCTCTGTTCATTACTCTCGAGCGGGAGATGACCGGAGCATCGAGACAGTGTCAGGAGGCATTCAATGATCAAGGCTTGCCAGGTTCTAGCAGCGGCTGCTCTTGCTGCCGGGATGATGTGGGCGAGCGCGGTGAGCGCGTGCCAGTTCGATACCGACTGTGCAGTTGGCTCGCGGTGTCTGAAATCAGATGGCGCGCTCTACGGCTACTGCGTCGGGGGCATGAACCCGGGCAACCAGAACGACCGCCAGCCGGCTCGGAACCCACTCGATTCGAGCGGGAAGGAGGGCAGCACCTGTCGGTTTTCCACCGACTGCGGAGTTGGACAGCGCTGCGTGAAGTCAGCGGGCCAGCTCAATGGGGTATGCCTGTGAAATCGGGTGTGAGCGGTATCCGTCGCGGATTGATCGCGCTCGCACTCGTGCCGGTGATGGTCACGGTCAGTGGCTGTGGATCGCTTGTGGCAGGGGCCCTGGCCGGTGCGGGGGAGGCGATGCAGGAGAATGCTGAGCGTGCACGATAGGCCCCGAGAGGATGCGGGTCTCAGAGAACCGGATAGTCCGCATCAGCGCGATGAACTCGCGGCACGCAGGCGGCTCTACGATATCGTCGGCTGGCTCGGTCAAGACCCGGCGATCACCCTGGATACCCGGGACGGCGTGGTTGGCGTCTTCACGGCGACCTCGAACGCCGTGCTGCGGCCGGTGGCGCTGGATGGGGCGGGTATCCGGGCTGAAGGGATATGCCCGGCCATCCAGGTCAGTGTCTGGTCGGAACCATGGCTGGACTGGGTCGATTCATCCGGCCGTCGGGCCACGTGGATCAATAGGGGCATGGGGCTGGGCGCGATCCAGCCCCTGCTCGATGGTGAGGGCGGGGCGCCCCTTCTCAACGCTTGCTTCGAGCTCGATGACGGCCTGCGATGGGAGTATGAGGGCGCGGCGCTTTTGCGGCTTTTCGCACGCTCGGGTGCCGACTGGATGCTCAATCGAACCGGGCGCGCTGTGTTCGCGAGAAATACCGCGGGGCTTACGAACTGGCACAAGGCAATTGGCCAGTTGCCGGTGTACTGGTTCGGTAGCTGGACACTGCTAAAGCGCATGCCAGGACATGTGATCGTGCGGCTGGCGGACTACGACCTCGCCGATGAGGCGGAGGTGCACATCGAGCTCAACCGCCCCCACCCACGACTTGGGTCCGGTCTTCGTTACACCCTTGGGCTCGCACGCCACCACTCTGATCGAGAGCGACTGGCGGTTTGGTGTGATTGGCTTAATGAGCGAGAGACCCAGCTTGCGATTGGTACCTCGCACATTGGTGCCTGGCATATCGCGGCGAATGGAAGACTCGCCTACACGGCGTTTATCCCGTCGCTCATTGGCGAGGTGCTGCCCAACCTGCCGAGGGACTTGCTCTGTGGCTCGGTGGCGAGAGCACGTGCTGCCATTCAGGCGCTGACTGGCCGTCTGCCGTTGTGACGAGGTGGTGCCTGGAGATCTGGTACTTCGGGATGAGATTGAACGAACAGGTCCGAACGGCCCCCTCCAGACGAAGGGGCTCAAATGGGGGATACCGCTAACCGGCGAGACCGCCCAGGGTGGGCGGTAAGCCGCTCGAGATGAAGGAGTGACTGATGAAGCGCGTAACTGCTCTATGGGCACTGACGGGGCTGCTCGCCCTACCAGTTCTTGCGCAGGCCTATGAGCCGACCTACCAGAATGATCAGTGGCGGCAAGGACCGGATGGACCTGAACCGACTTATCAGAACGATCAGTGGCGGCAAGGACCGAATGGACCTGAACCGACTTATCAGAACGATCACTGGCGGCAAGGACCGGATGGACCTGAACCGACCTATCAAAACGATCAGTGGCGGCAAGGACCGGATGGACCCGAGCCGACCTATCAGAATGATCAGTGGCGTCAGGGCCCCGATGGACCTGAGCCGACCTATGAAAACGACTACTGGCGATAAGGGGCACTGTTCACGGTGGTCGAGCCACAACCCGCAAGGGGAGAAATTCGAGCGCGTCGCTCGGTCTGCCACTGGAGGATTCGCAGACCGAGCGCCTGTGTGTTGGGTCTACCTGACGCGATCCGGTATGGCTCCACTCGTGTTGCCCTCAGCTAAAAGTGCACTGACCTCCTAATTTGCCGGTGCGCTTGTGCCTTTGCGCTATTGCCGACAGGAGCTGTCGGTGGCTTTCGTTATGATCAGATTAAGGCGTGATCTCTATATCGCACAGCGAACAGGTGCCCGGCTGCTTGGGTTCCAGATGGCGCGATCGCAGATCGCTGCTGCCCTGACACGGGTTAGTTGGGAGAGTGAATGAGGCGTCAGTGCATGACGCTTCCTGGAGCGCGGAGAGGCCCTCTCAGGGATGGGCGCTCACAGTGTGGTGGGGCGGTGGCATGCAGCGCTGAATCAAATGCGAACGGGGCGAGGTTGGCGGCCTGTGCGTTGCGGCGGCCGGCCTGATAACGGGTCAGGGAAGGGTATCGGCGATGACATGCTGGTATTGCTGATACGAAAGAGGGAGAGCGATGACTGAATCATCGAATACAGCGGGCAGGGAGGCCGATGGGAGTCCGCGGAAGGGTGCGATTGATCGCGCTCCCCCACACCCGTCTCAGCCGGGCATGGGGGGATGGCCGAAGCGCTCGACGGGACCGATCGATTACATCGTCAATCACTGGCGGGGCGATCTCAGCCTCGCGAAGAGCTACTGGCTCAACACGTTCCTTTTGTCGTTGCCCTTCACCATCATGCTCAGCTCGCTTGAATCGCTCGCGCAGGCGGTTCGGACGATGGAGCAAACGACGCTCTTTTTCTGGGTCTTTGCCTCGCTCACCGTGTTCGCCGTCCCGCTCACGGTCTGGCAGTTGATTGGCACATGGCGATCGGCGACCAAGCGCACGCTCAATACCGGTAAGAGTGGGTGGTCTTCAGTTGCCAAAGTGGTGATGGTCATCGGCTGGCTGCAACTCAGCGCGGGGATCGTCCAGATCGCCGATGACTGGCCTGCCTATGAGGAGATCGCCTCATACACGCTTGGCCTGAATCCAATTGGTGATTACACCGTCACGGTGATCGATGGGGGCAGCGGCGTCGCCGTCCAGGGCGCGATTGCGCGGGGCGTGGTGGATGAGGTGCGCTCTGCGCTTGCCCGAGTGGAAGAGCCGTTTTACGTGGCACTCGACAGTGAAGGGGGTCGGATCGGCGTGGGTGACTCGCTGAACCGGCTCATCCAGGAGCGAGGTCTGGCGACGCTGGTCGAGGGTAAGTGTTATTCGGCCTGTGCCCTGGCTTTCCTTGGTGGGCAATCGCGGATCGTGGGCGACGGCGCGATGATTGGGTTCCATAAGGCTCGCTCGGGCCTTGATGACAGCCCCACATTCCGCGCCATGGAGCTGTCTGCCGATGAGCTCCAGCGCACGATCATGCGAGAGGCGGGTGTGCGCGAGTGGTTTATCGACGAGGCGCTGGATACACCGAGTGAGCGGATGTGGAGGCCTTCCGTGGAAGTACTCGCGGAAGGCGATGTCATCACCCATACGTGGACCGATGGGGAGCTTCGGCTCGCTCCGTAGGGCAGGCGGAAGAGGAGTGACTGAGTGATTGTTGCCGGCCCCTTGATGGACCCTCATGAGATGACCGCTCATGACGAGATGCTGCGGATGATTCGGTCGGCACGGGCGTCGCTCAATCCAGAGCCGATCATTGAGATCCTCGCGGGCGAGGCTGTTTATGAGGCGCAGGCGGTACTGCAGCCACTCGAGGGGCGCGATGCGATTGCCGATTACCTTCGCGAGCGGTTTGCCTTCTTCGAGGCCATCCGCCCAGAGCGTGACCTTGGCAAAATGCGGCTTGGGCGCGTAGATCTGCCCGCTGCCGCTGAGCACCCCTGTCTTGTGCTGGAGGCCGATGGTGGGTGCCAGGCGTCGTGGGTGGTTGCGCTCATCGACAATGCTCTATTTTCAAGGCGGATGAATGTCGACGCGGGAGCGCTAACCCTCAGCTCCGCGGCCTCTATTGAGTCTGCTTTCGAATGACTTCGCAGCGTGTACGACTGATAGGTGAAAGATGGGTATTACGGATTGGTTTTCTCCCGAACGATCGACTGCCGCATGGGCGGCGAAGCTCTTTAGGGGAATCTGCAAGGGTGACTGGAGCTATGCCAGAGAGAATAGAAGGGCCATCTTTGAGGAGATGATTCGGCGTCGACCCGGAACTCCCTCAACCGTGATGCTGGGTGTAACAGAAGGTTACGTAGAACATCTCAGTGCACTGTGTACGGTTATTCTCGCTAACGAGGCCATCCAGGTAGATCCAGATGACCTGCCCCTTATCGAGCAGCGGTTGAGGGATCGGTTGCTGGCGAAAGGCATACCTGCCGATTTGTGTTGAGACTGTTTCGTATGGCCTCGAGCATCGCCCAGCCTGAACGCTCCGACGCCGAAGCCGAAGGAGTATGTCCCCAGCGCATAGGTCTGCTAGGCGGAAAAACCCTTTGCGGTATGCCTTGGCCTTCCCACTAAGGGTGTGGACATCGCCTAGTGGCGCCGATAGGTTGGCAGCACTAGCACGGAGGATTGGGATGTGGCCATTTGCCAAGCGAGGGAGTCGCTTCGACGGGGATGCGGATGAGCATTTCCCCAGTGATATCAACCCGCGGGACTTCAAGGACAACAAGGCGACGATCAAGCTCTGGCTGCCGGGAAAGATCCTCGCTGGGGTCGACATCATCGGTCAGCGTCATCACGCCGGCCGGCCTGATGTTCTCCGTGCCATTCTCTTCGAGCACGTTTACGGCCGAGCCGAACTGGTTCATCTGGACATCCGTGAGCGCCGACGCCAGAGCAAGCTGACGGCGCGATTGCCAGATGTTCGCTTCATGCTGCGCGAACCGGACACCTACGATACCGCCCGTGCCGCGACGGCCGGGCTGATCGGGAAGGCGGAGCATGATTTCAAACTCGAGCTCCCCACCCGGTTGCGACATGAGCTGGTGGAACTGGCAGAAAGCGCTGATCAGGCGGTCTCGGAGTACATCCGCGGCGTGTTGGTGCGGCAGATACTCGGTGAGGCTCTCTACCAGCGTTGGATGCAGGCGTTGGAGGCGGTGGAGTGATCTGGCTCAATTGCCTGGCAAGCTTTCGCTCGGAGTCGTCTAGGTTGGCAAAGCCTGCCGACGCTGACATTTATCATCCCACTGCGAAGGGTCGGCGTCGTATTAAAGTAGGTACCATGGCGCCGCCCGCCCTCAATGTCATCTGCATGCGGAGACCGGCAAATTATGTATCGGCACTACGAACAGTAAGAGAAAACGTATGACCGTCGCACAGCCAATGGATCCACGCACGCGGGTCGGAAATCCGGCAATTGACAGCATGGGGATTAGAGATCGTCTGGGGGGAGCGCATGCAGCGCGGACTCTGATGTTTCGGGAGCTTGATGCCCTTGTTCGATACTGCGGTACTACGCCTCAGCCGCGGGGTGCATACCGCCTCGCAATCGTTGATGCCAACTGCCTAGCGAAGCGATCGGCGAAGTCGCGCAGTCTAACCTTTCGTCATCTTGTTGATCTGTATGGCCTTGAGGACACGCAACTTGTCTTCGTATCCCTGATGCACTTCTGGCAGCGAGACCCTGAATCTGGCCCGATATTGGCGCTGTGTGCCGCGTTGGCGCGTGATGGTTGGCTCGCGAGACTCGCTGATTACATCCTCAATTTGAAAGTAGGAGCATCGGTGAGCCGGATTATGGTTGAAGATCAGATCGAGCGGCTTGCTCCAGAGCGATTGAGCGACGCTACCCGAAAATCGCTCGCACAGAATATCAATAGCACTTTCACACAATCAGGGCATTTGAAAGGCCGAAGCACAAAATATCGTATCCGTGCAAAGCCGACTCCAACGAACGCAGCCTTCGCTCTCCTAATCAGCTACGCTTCGGGTGCACGAGGATCGGCTCTGTTCGAGACGGTGTATACGAAAGCCCTGGACTGTAGCCGTGAAGAAGCCATGGCTATGGCCGAGGCCGCTAGCCGTCGCGGTCTGATGCGTTTCAATCGGGTTGGTGATGTGATGGAGGTCGCCTTCCCGGATATCATCAGCCGTGCGGATTTGGAGCGTATTCATGAGCAAAATTAAGCAGCTCCTGCGCAACTACTCCAAGCATATCGCGATTCCCTGGCGCACAGACGCCGCGCCAGCGCAGCGGGTTATTTTCTGTGTCTATAACGAACAACACGAGCGAGCCCTGCGTGCGCGCATCGACGAGTTCGAGCTGGAAACGACACGGGCCGGCCATTCATGGTTCCGTTTCGATCTGAGCGATAGGTTTGCGGAGTGGCTGGCCGGTGAGCGTTACGCGAGGAAGTACTTTCAAGCGCCCGAATTAATCGACAATCTGTTACCCAAATACCAGGACCATCTGACCAAGAGATTCGGTGAGTTCATCGACGTCGAATGCCCGGATGCTGACAGCGTCGTGGCAGTTTCGGGTGTCGGTTCGCTATTCGGTCTACTCAAGGTGCGCAACGTCGTGGACGAGTTTGCGCCGCAGGTATCCGGGCGCCTTCTTGTGTTTTTCCCCGGGAGCTTCGAGAACAACAACTATCGCCTCCTTGATGGGTACGATGGCTGGAACTACCTCGCTGTCCCAATCACCGCAGATAAAGAGATTTAGATGAGTTCAAGCACGGCAATGAGGAATCGCGACGTCTATCAGAAGGATCCTGCAACCCGGAATCTGGCGAACAACGGGGTCGCCAATGTCAACGACGACACCTCGACCCCAGCTTTGGATGTCCTGCGCTACGAGTTGGAGACCTTCGTCTGCGACGGTGAGTATGAGCGCGGAGTCGTCCACATCCTGGATACCTACCTGAAGAATCTGGGGAAAGAGGAGCAGCCAGCCGTCTGGATCAGCGGGTTCTATGGCTCCGGTAAATCCCACCTCGCCAAGATGCTCCGCGCACTGTGGCTGGACAAGCCCTTCTCGGATGGTGCTACGCCTCGCGGCATTGCGCACCTGCCATCATCAGTGCAGGAGCATCTCGCTGAGCTGAACAGCCAGGGGAAGCGGCATGGCGGCCTACATGCTGCGTCCGGAACTCTAGGGGCGGGCGCCAGCGGTAGCGTGCGCTTGGCGCTTCTTCGCATCATTTTCAAGTCAGCCGGGCTACCGCAGCAGTACCCGCTGGCGCGGTTTGTCATGTGGCTGCGTGAAGAGGGCGTTCTCGAATCAGTTCGAGAGGGGGTAGAAAGCAAGGGGTACGATTGGCAGGAGGAGCTGGACAACTTCTATGTTGCAGACGGTCTTGCTGAGGCGCTAACGGAGCTAATGCCCAAGCGATTTGCCTCGCAGAGCGCCTGCGTGGAAACGCTCAACAACATGTTTCCCAACGTGAAGGACGTCTCTAACGACGAGATGCTGTATGCCATCAAGCAAGCGCTGATGCGGGATGAAAAGCTCCCGCTCACGCTGGTCGTCCTCGATGAAGTTCAACAATACATTGGCCCTGACGCGCAGCGCTCACAAGACGTGCAGGAAGTGATCGAAGCCTGCTGCAAATACCTCGGCGCGAAGTTGCTCTTTGTGGGCACGGGCCAGACGGCGATTACCGGCACGGCGAATCTTGCGCGGCTGCAGGGACGGTTTACCGTGCGAGTGCAGCTCTCCGATGCCGATGTGGATACCGTCATTCGTAAGGTCATCCTCGCCAAGAAACCGGAAGCAACGGACGCTATCGACCAAGTCATGACAACCAACCTGGGTGAGATTTCTCGTCACCTTAGTGGTAGTAGCCTCGCGCACCGGCAGGATGATCGCGCCTATTTCGTGCAGGACTATCCGATACTGCCAGTTCGGAGGCGCTTCTGGGAGACGGCGCTGCGTGTGCTGGATCAAACCGGCACCGACAGCCAGCTCCGTAACCAGCTCTCAATGGTTCACAAGGCGATCCAGAGTAATCTCGACGAAGGGTTGGGCCACGTCGTGCGCGCCGATTACATTTATTTCGACGGCGCCGAAAAGCTGTTGCAGGCCAGGGTGCTGCCGAAAAAACTCTACGAGGCCATCCAGACCTGGTCGCATGGCAGCGAGGACCAACAACTGCTCGCACGTGCCTGCGCACTGATTTTCTTGATTAACAAAGCTGTTAGCGGCCAGCCGAATATAGGCATTGAGCCAACCGTTGATACCCTCGCAGATTTGCTGGTCGAGGATCTCCCCACCGGCTCGGCCAGCCTGCGCAGCAAGCTGCCGGGCCTGCTGGAGGATTGCCAGCTCCTCATGAAGGTAGGCGACGAGTATCGTATCCAGACGGAGGAAAGCACCGCGTGGAACGACGCTTTTCGCAACCATCAAGCCAACATCGCGAACCAGCAGCATGTGGTCGAGGATGAGCGCGATAGCCGAATCCGCAAGTTGTTCGGCGAGATAGCCCGGCGCCTTACGCTGCAACAGGGCAAGTCTCGTGTCAGCCGTGATACGGCGACATGTTTCGACGCGGAGCTGCCTAAAGATGCGGGTAGCCGCATTTACCTCTGGCTGCGCGAAGGCTGGTCATCAGACGAAAACTCCGTGCGTGTCGATGCCCGTCAGGCTGGCAGTGAATCGCCCACGGTCTTTGTCTTTCTGCCGAAGCGCCACGGCGACGAGCTCCGTGAGCAACTCATGGAGTACAAGGCCGCCAAATACACCTTAGACGAGCGTGGTTCCCCCAGCACCCCAGACGGTAGCGAGGCGCGTGAAGCTATGGAAACCACAATGCGGCGCGCCGAAGGCCGCATAGAGGGCCTGCTCCAGGAGTGCTTTGCCGACGCTCGGGTGTTCCAGGGTGGCGGTAATGAGGTCAGTGGCAACAATCTGCTCGATATGCTGCAGGAGGCGGCGGAGGCTGCGCAGATCCGGCTCTATCCACAGTTCGATGCCGCCGATCACACGGGCTGGGGCAAGGTGCTGGAGAAGGCCAAGCAGGGCGCGCCGGATGCGCTGAAGGCTGTTGGGGACGAAGGCGAGCCAGGCAACAATCCCGTCTGCAAGGCCATTCTGGGCTTCATCGCTGGCGGCAAGAGCGGTGCTGAGATTCGTGATCGCTTCGAAGGGCCACCCTACGGTTGGTCCGGCGACGCGGTGGATGGGTCGCTGCATATTCTGATGGTTTCTGGCCAGGTCCGGGCCCAGGATGATCGCGGCAACCCCGTCGAGCCGGGAAACCTAAATCGCAGCGCCATTGGCAAAACACACTTTCGTGTCGAGTCAGCGACCATCACCACCGCCCAGCGCATCCAGATACGCAAGCTCATGCAGAATCTCGGTATTCAGGCGAGGTCGCATGAAGAACTGCGATCCGCTCCTCAATTCCTCGATGTCCTACGCGAACTGGCTGAGGCTGCTGGCGGCGAAGCCCCACAGCCGGAGCCGCCGGATATCACTTTCATCGATGAGCTGCGCCAATGCGCCGGCAATGAACAGTTACTCGCGCTTTACAGTCAGCGCGAGACGATCAGCGACAACATTGAACAGTGGAAGGTTGTTCGCGACAAACTCAAAGAGCGCTTGCCGCAATGGCGAACCGTTAAGCAGCTTGCTCAGCACGCCGAGTCGCTAAAGGACACCGAGGCGCTGCGCAAGCAGGCTGAGAGCATCGAGGAGCACCGCAAGCTCCTGGCTGAACCGGAGCCCTGTACCGAGTTGGCCAATAACTTGGCCCAGGCGCTGCGTGAGGAACTAAATAGGCTCGATGCCAGATACAACGCCGAGCATGAAACCGGCATGGAGCGCCTTGAGCTGGATGCCAACTGGCAGGCCTTGGAGCCGGAGCAGCGCGACACCTTGCTCGCTGCCCAGCGACTAACCACCGGTGATGCGCCGGACATCAAGTTACAGACCACGAATGATGTGTTGGCCACCTTGAATCGGACGGGTTTGACGACTCTGGCCGATCGTGTGGCCGCAATGCCGAGTCGCTTCAATCAGGTCTTGGAAGAGGCTGCGCAGCTTTGCGAGCCGAAGGTCCAGTTCATTGACTTGTCCCGTCCGACGCTGCAATCCGAAGCCGATATCGATGAATGGGCGGAGCAGGCCAAGAAGCAGCTCAAGGCGGGACTGAGCAAAGGTCCGGTGATGCCGCGATAGGTCACCACGGATAATCGCAGCACGTCACGCATTGCTACCGCGGAGATGTTTCTGAATGGCTGATCAACACAAAAAGAACCCGCAATGATGCAACCTCTCGACAAACGCCTGCGCAATCAGCTCGAAAACATCGTCGTCGAGGCCCGTGAGCTGGCAGAGAGGGCCGCCCGGGCCGCGCTCGAAGAGCTAGGTGTGGAAGAAGCGAGTCCTTTCCCGGATCAAAGTGCAGTCCAGCGCGAGCTGCGTCGGCGGCTGCGCCTGCACGGACGTCAGCTTGGTGATCCCCTCAATGGTGGCAAAGCCCAAGGCATAGACCGCCTTGTAGAAGAGGTCGCCTACGAGCACTGGCACCGCATGCTGTTTGCGCGATTCTTAGCCGAGAACGCATTGCTCATGTACCCGGATCCGGACGGGCCGGTGCCAGTGACGCTGCAGGACTGCGAAGACCTTGCCGTCGATGAAGGCGCCGCTAACGGCTGGGAGCTGGCGGCGCGTTACGCCGCACAGATGTTGCCGCAAATTTTCCGTGTGGACTCGCCGGCCTTCGAGCTAAAGCTGCCCACCAACTTCCAGCGGCCGCTGGAACGTCTGCTGGCAGATCTGCCCACAGAGGTCTTCACGGCCTCCGATGCGCTCGGGTGGGTTTACCAGTTCTGGCAGACCAACAATAAGGAACGGATCAACAAGTCCGAGGTGAAGATTGGTGCGCGCGAGTTGCCCGCCGTGACACAGCTCTTCACCGAGCCCTATATGGTGAGCTTCTTGCTGGATAATGCTCTGGGGGCTTGGTGGGCGGCGCGCCGGCTCAGTGACGAGGATCTGCGCACTGCGCCGGATGAGGAAACCCTGCGCCGTAAGGCCGCAATCCCTGGCGTGCCGTTGGAGTATCTGCGCTTTGTGGAGGAGACCGATGCGCAGGGTGCTACGCGTTGGTGCACTGCCGCCGGCAGCTTCTCCGGCTGGACGGAGGATCTCGGCGCGCTGAAGACGCTGGACCCCTGCTGCGGCTCCGGCCATTTCCTGGTGTCTCTGCTGCTGATGCTGGTGCCCATGCGCATGGAGATGGAAGGCCTGGACGCCCGCCAGGCAGTGGATGCCGTGCTGCGCGACAACCTGCATGGCTTGGAGATCGATCAGCGTTGTGTGGAGCTGGCAGCTTTTGCCCTTGCGCTGACGGCTTGGCGCTATCCGGGCGCGGGCGGCTACCGCAAGCTCCCGGAAATCCAGGTGGCCTGTTCAGGCCTGTCCGTTAGCGTGGCCAAGGAGGAATGGAAGCAGCTCGGCCTGGGCCGCAAGAACCTCTCCATCGCCCTTGACTGGATGCATGACGTTTTCTGCGATGCGCCGGTGCTCGGCAGCCTGCTGAATCCGGCTAAGACCGATGCCGCCAAGGTCGTGCAGTGGGACGAGCTCTCTACCGTGCTGGACGAGGCCCTGCAGCAGGAAAGTACGGACGAACAGCGCGAGGTTGCCGTGGTGGCTCATGGTTTGGCCAAAGCCGCAACGCTCCTAGCCGGACAGTATCACTGGGTGGTGACCAATGTGCCGTACTTGAAACGCGGCAAGCAGAGCCAGCGCCTGCGCGATTTCTGCGAAAAGCACTACCCGGCGGCGAAGGCCGACCTCGCCATCGTCTTCTTGGATCGCTGCCTGGAGCTATGCACTGAGGGCGGCAGCAGCAGCATCGTGCTGCCGCAAAACTGGTTGTTCCTCGCCAGCTACAAGCGGTTCCGCGAAAAACTCTTAAAGGCGGATCAGTGGAACCTCGTTGCACGGATGGGTGAGCACGGTTTCGATTCACCACAGGCCGCAGGGGCATTCACGACCATGATCACCCTGACCCGTGGAGAGGCCAACCGCGCACACGGGGCGCTCTTCGACACCGACGCCGACACCTATCGCCTGCGCGGCCTGGATGTCTCCGAGCCCAAAACGGTTGCTGATAAGGCTGCTGCGCTGCTTAGTTCTGAGGTTAAAAGTTTGAAACAGACGGAACTATTGGGTAACCCGGATGCGCGCATAACATTTGAGGTTGAGGAAGCTGCGACTCTGCTTAGCGAATACGCTGAAGGGCTTGTTGGGCTCCAAACAAGCGACGATTCAATGTTCCTAGTTTATTTTTGGGAATTGCCAGAAATGCATCATCGAGTTTGGGAGTATATGCAGGGGACTCCTAGCGAGCTTATTGATTTTGCTGGTATGTCGTATCTCGTTCGCTGGGAGCAAGGCGAAGGGCTGCTTCTCAATATTCCCTCTGCCTATCCCACTAAAGGGTTGAAAGCGGTTGGGAAGAGTGGTGTCGCGATACACCGTATGAGGGTTTTGGCACCATATCGATTCGCACGGGAACGATTCCATCAGAACGTTGCGCTGATACTTCCCGAGAACGATCAACTTATCCCCGCCATCTGGTGCTTCTGCTCATCCCCCGAATATAACGAAGCGGTTCGGGATATTGACCAAAGTTTGAAGGTCACGAACGCAACACTTGTTAAGGTCCCCTTCGACCTTGAGCACTGGAAGAAGGTGGCCGCCGAACGCTACCCGAACGGCCTCCCGCAGCCTTACACCAACGACCCCACTCAGTGGATTTTCCATGGCCATCTCTGCGGCTCAGTGATCTGGGACGAGGAGAGTAAGTGGACGGCGCAAGACACGTTGCGCACGGACGAGACGGTGCTGCAGGTGGCGGTCGCGCGCCTGCTCGGCTATCGCTGGCCGGCGGAGCTGGATCCTGAGATGGAACTGGCCACCGAGCAGCGCGACTGGGTTGAGCGCAGCGAGGCTCTGCTGCCCCATGTCGACGACGACGGCATAGTCTGTATCCCGCCCGTTCGCGGCGAGGCCGCTGCCGCCGATCGGCTGCTGAGCGCGTTGGCCGCTGCCTATGGCGAGCAGTGGTCCAACGAGGTGCTTGCCAAGCTGCTGAGACGCTCCGGCCACGCCGGGAAAACGCTCGAAAGCTGGCTGCGCGACAAGTTCTTCGCGCAGCACTGCAAGCTGTTCCAGAACCGCCCCTTCATCTGGCAAATCTGGGACGGCCTGCGCGACGGCTTCTCAGCGTTATTGAACTATCACCGGCTGGACTATAAGAATCTGGAGACGGTGGTCTACACCTACCTAGGAGACTGGATCAAGCGGCAGAAGCAATACATCAGCAGTGGGGTCGACGGTGCCCAGGAAAAGCTCGACGCTGCAGAGGTGCTCAAGGAGCGCCTGCTACTGATCCTGGAAGGCGAGAAGCCGTACGACATCTTCGTGCGTTGGAAGCCCCTGGCCGAGCAGCCCATCGGCTGGAACCCAGACCTCAACGATGGTGTGCGCCTGAACATCCGCCCCTTTATGACCGTGCCGGATATCAAGAAGAGTGGGGCGGGGGTGCTGCGCGACAAGCCCAACATCCACTGGAAGAAGGATCGCGGCAAGGACGTTGAATCTGCTCCCTGGTTTCATACCTTCGGTGGCGAGCGGATCAACGACCACCACCTCGGCCTGGTCGAAAAGCTTGAAGCACGCGGTGATGGCGGCTGAGTTGGGGCCATAGTGGATTACCAAGACACATTTCCTGCACAGCTCAAAGGCACTGTCGATGAGAGGAGTGTTCAAATCCATCCTCTGTCGGCCTGTATGAACGGAGTCCATGCATGAGCATTCAGCCGCCGAGTGAGCAACCACTGACAGTGGCGCAAGCGCTGATTGCTGCCGTGCGACGTGCTGCACGGCATAACACTGACACCGAGAGCGCGCCGCACTGCATTTTATGGACTGATCGCGATCAGCAGTGGCAGAGCATCATTCCCCAATTACAGGGCGATATACCTGAGCTCTTGGTGCTGGGGGATTACGATCCCAAAAGACGGAGTGGCCCGGCGATTTGGCTGCGCTGTGCGATCGCTCGAGTGCTCGACGAGGTCTACCTGTCATCGGATGCGACGCCTGTGCTCTATTTGCCGGGCGTCGGGCGCCAGGATCTCCGCGCGGTGGAGAACTGCCCGCAATTCCTGAAGCCACTGGCTGAGCTGCAATATCGCGGCGTGACTTGGTCACAGGTCAACGGTAAGGATTGGACCGTAACGGCATTTTTGAAGTCCGACCAGGGTGGCCTGGGTCTAGATGTGCCGCGGGACGATGATACCAAGCGGGCGATGCTCCTGGCGCTAGATAGCTTGGTTGATGAGGACGTGGCGTTATTGCGTGGTAAGCGGTTGGACGCTACCTACTTTAATACGTTACTGGCAGGAGGTGATCCAACGCGAGATCTGCTGAAGTGGCTGAACGATGCAGAGAGCTTCCGCGGCGAGCGTGACGACCAGCAATGGGCGGCTTTTCGTGAAGTCTGTCGAGCCCAATTTGCGTTTGATCCGAACGACGGACCTATTGCCGGGGCTGCTAAGCTGGCGGGTCGCAATGGGCCATGGCTACTCGTTTGGCAGCGCTTCAGTGAGTCTGCGCACCGATACCCGCACATCCCAGCGCAGATTCGGCGCAGCAAGGCTCCAGATTTCGGTCTGTTTTCTGATGCCGTGGACGTTGGTGGCTGGCCGCAGTGGAACGATAGCCAAGAGAGCGCATTGCGCCATCAGCTAACTGCGCTGGCTGATACGCCAGCCCATCAGGCGAGGGAGCATATCCATAAGCTCAACAAGGAGCATGCTGCCCGGCGCGAGCTTGTTTGGGCCGAACTTGGGGAATCGCCGCTGGCTTGCGCATTGGAACCGCTAAACACGCTAGCAGAGGTGACGAGTAATTCGCTTGCGGCTGGCGGCATTGCGGAGATTAAGGCCGCCTACACCACATTCGGCTGGAAAGCGGATGATGCTGTTTTGGCAGCACTGGCTTACCTGCGCGCGCAACAAGACCTAGATGCTGTCACGTCCGCAATTCGGGCGATATATCTGGAATGGTGCCAAGACTCTGCGCGTCATCTGCAGACGATCGCCGCTCAACAGTCCCCACCCGGTGGCGTTCGTAGTGAGAGCCCGCCGCAGTCCATTCGCGACAACCAATGCGTGCTGTTCGTAGATGGGCTGCGTTTCGATACAGGCAAACGTCTCGCCGCGCGCTTGGAAGGAATCGGGCTGACCATTGAAGAGATACCGATATGGGCCGCATTGCCTAGCGTGACGGCGACCGGCAAAGCCGCTGTCACGCCAGTATCGGACAAAATTGCGGGAGAAGCAGGCAGTACGAATTTCGAACCAAGCGTTGCCGAGACCGGAACAACACTGAGTGGGTATCAGCTCAAGAAATTACTGAAGGGTTCAGATTGGCAATGCCTGCGCGGTGACGAGCTCGGTACGGGCGAGGGACAGGCATGGTGCGAGTTTGGCGACATCGATCATGAAGGTCATTCTCGTGGCTGGAAGTTAGCTCAGCACCTCGACACCCTTCTGAGTGAGGTGCAGGTTCGAGTGGAGGAGTTGCTCGCGGCGGGCTGGGAGGAAGTGCGCGTGGTCACGGATCACGGTTGGTTGCTGCTGCCCGGTGGGCTGCCGAAGATAGAATTGCCCAGCGCGTTGGCGGAATCAAAATGGGGGCGTTGCGCGGCCATCAAAGAGGGCGCGCGAACGCAGGAGCGGCTTTTCCCTTGGTACTGGAATCCGCATCAGGAGTTTGCGCTGGCGGACGGCATTAGCTGCTACAAGCATGGCGAGGACTACGCTCACGGTGGGTTGAGTCTGCAGGAATGCCTCACGCTCCAGTTGGTCGTTAAGGGGGCTGCGTCCTGGGCGAGTGCGAACGTGGAAATCGCTGACGTAACCTGGCGTGGGCTACGCTGCAACGTGGCGCTGGAGCAGGAGGGCGTCGAGGCCACAGCGGATCTGCGTGAACGGGCGGGTGATCCGGAGAGCAGTGTCGTGATGGCGCCGCGCATTCTCAGGGATAACGGCACCTGCTCGCTGGTAGTAGAAGACGAGGGCTTGGAGGGCAAGGTAGCGATTCTGGTGCTGTTGGATGATGCGGGGCGTTTGATTCAGCAGCGCGAGGTACAGATAGGCGGGGGCTCATGAGCGTAGAACTTGATGCGATCGATAACTTGGCTGTTGGTGCACTGGATGGCTATCTGGTGCGCAAGGACCTCGTACGGACCTTTAGTCGCCAGTTCCCGGTGCCGACCTATGTCGTGGAGTTCCTGTTGGGGCGCTACTGCGCCAGCGTGGATCCGGATGAGATCAATGAGGGCCTGGAGATTGTTCAGCGCCAGTTGCAGTCACGCACGGTCAAGGCGGGGGAGGAGGAGTTATTCAAGTCCCGCGCGCGCGAGCAGGGCGAGATCAAACTGATCGACATGCTCACTGCCCGGCTCGACACCAAGACGGATACTTACATCGCAACTCTGCCAAGCCTGCGGATCAAGGATGCGCGCATTTCAGCCGAGCTGGCGAATGCCCATGAGCGCATGTTTACCGGTGGCTTCTACGCAGAGATCACGCTGGCCTACGACGCTGCGATTGCCGTGGAACAAAACGGCCGGCCCTTCGCCGTAGGCGGCCTGCGCGAGATCCAGCTCTCTAGCCGTGATGTCCTTGAAAAGCTCGGCGAGGCCCGTAATCAGTTCAGCACGGCCCAGTGGAAGGATTTCCTGCTGCGCTCCACCGGTATCGAGCCCGGAGCTCTGAGCGAGCGTGAGAAGGATGCGCTGATGTTGCGCATGGTTCCCTTCGTGGAGCGCAATTATAACCTGGTGGAGCTTGGCCCCCGAGGTACTGGTAAGAGCCACCTGTTCCAGCAAGTCTCGCCCTACGCACATCTGATTTCCGGCGGCAAGGCCACGGTTGCCAAGATGTTCGTCAACAACGCCAATGGTCAGCGTGGATTGGTCTGTCAGTATGACGTTGTCTGCTTTGATGAGGTCTCCGGCATCTCTTTTGACCAAAAAGATGGTGTGAACATCATGAAGGGCTACATGGAATCCGGGGAATTCAGTCGCGGGAAGGAGAGCATCCGCGCTGATGGCAGCATCGTCCTGGTTGGTAACTTCGAAGTGGATGTCGAGCATCAACAGCGCATTGGTCACCTCTTCGGACCGATGCCGCCAGAGATGAAAGACGACACAGCCTTCATGGATCGCATCCACGCCTTTCTGCCAGGGTGGGATGTGCCCAAGGTGCGCAGTGAAATACTCACTGATCACTTCGGATTGGTGAGTGACTTCCTCTCCGAGTGCTGGAGTCAACTGCGCGCCCAAAGCCGGCTCGCGACGATTCAGGATCGCGTGCATTACGGTGGAGCTTTGTCTGGCCGTGATACGAATGCCGTCAATAAGACTGTCGGCGGTTTGCTTAAATTGCTGTATCCGGCCGGTGATGAGATTTCCGACGAAGACTTGGAATGGGCTGTGCGCATCGCCCTCGAGGCGCGGCGGCGGGTAAAGGAACAGCAGAAGCGCATCGGTGCAGCCGAGTTCCGGAATACCCACTTCAGCTACATGCTCGGCGCGGACGGGGTCGAGAAGTTCGTGTCCACGCCCGAGTTGCAGAGTGGAGGCGGCATCGGCGATGACCCTCTGGAGCCCGGTCAGGTATGGGCGATCAGCCCTGGAGCTGAGGGCGAGCACCCCGGGCTGTTCCGTATAGAGGTCAACGAGGGGCCGGGATCGGGCGTTAAAATCTTGAACAAGCCGGTGCCGCCTTCATTTAAGGAAAGCATGGGCTTCGCAGAGCAAAACCTCTATGCACGGTCCCAACAGCTCGTTGGTGATAAAGATCCGCGGCAACACGAGTTCACGACGCAGATTCGGGGCTTCGATGCGGCGAAAGCGGGCGCCAAAGTCGGAGTTGCATCGGTCATCGCGCTTTCAACCGCTCTGCTTAAACGCAGCGTTAAGGGCGGTCTTGTTGTCGTCGGAGAACTCAACTTGGGTGGCTCGATTGAGCCAATCCATGACGCTGTTAATTTGGTGGAAATAGCTGTTGAGAAGGGGGCTAGCGTGGTCTTGATGCCCGTGACTTGTCGAAAGCAACTACTCGATTTGTCCGATGACATGGCGACTAAGGTGGACATTCAGTTCTTTTCCGATGCTCGGGATGCGCTTTTGAAGGCCGTCGCGGATTAGTCCACGAAGAACCCGGCTCCGAGAGGGGTCTGGGTGCGTTGCCGTGCGAGACTCTGGGAGAAATCAGTTGTAGCGGGTTGCAGGCTTGGCCATCACAGTTGAGGTGACCCGAATGCCCGTGTATCGGATGACATCCCTTCAGCGTCCCAGTTTTTGGGTGAGCTGAGCGGCCTGGGAGGGCCATTGATGGCCAAGTACGAAGTTAAACAGACCGCAGTGAGCCAGGTCCTCGCTGATGTTCGGAGCGATAAGATCGCGATCCCGGAGCTTCAGCGCCCGTTCGTCTGGAAGACACCGCAAGTTAGGGATCTGATTGACTCCCTTTATCACGGCTACCCGGTGGGCTACCTCATCACCTGGCAATCAGTGGGGGCCAAGCTCAAGGGCGGGGAGGTCGCCGCCCACCAGCAGATCCTTATTGATGGCCAGCAACGAGTCACGGCGCTGCGAGCCGCGATCGCCGGTCAATCAGTGGTTGGGCGGAACTATCAGCGAAAGCGCATAGCCATATCGTTCAATCCGGTCACCGAGGAATTCGCAACCCGCACACCCGCCATCGACCGGAGCAGCCAGTGGATTCATGACATTGCGGAGTTCTTCTCCGGGACTCGACAGCTCACCTTTCTGCGGCACTACTTCGAGAAGAACCCCGGCGTGGATGAGGACACAGTGGAGGTCGCCATCGGCAAGCTCGCCGCGATCGAACACGCCCAGGTGGGGGTGATCTCACTGGCCGATGACCTCGATGTCGAGACGGTGGCGGAGATCTTTGTGCGCATCAACGCCAAGGGCGTACCGCTCTCCAGTGCCGACTTCGTGATGAGCAAAATTGCCACCTACGGCGAGGAAGGGCGAAACCTGCGCAAGCTCATTGACTACTTCTGCCATCTTGCGGTGGCGGGGCACGCGTTCGACGATATTTCCGCGAACGACCAAGAGTTCGCCGCCACCGATCATCTTAAGAAAATCAGTTGGCTGAAGAACCAATCGGATGAGCTTTTCCAGCCTGAATACACGGACATTATTCGCGTGGCGGGACTGGTTGGCTTCTCCCGGGGCAAGGCGGGTGCGATCGTGAGTGAACTCTCTGGCCTTGATCCAGAGACCCGCAAAGTCGATGAGTCCCGCATTCCAGGAGCTTATGCGCGCCTTAGCGAGACATTGAACGAGATGGTCCGGCAGACCCATGTCGAGCGGTTTGTGATGATGATTAAATCAGCGGGGTTCATCGATGCCAGCATGATTGGCTCCAAAAATGCTCTGAACTTCGCCTATGCGCTCTATCTGCGCACCCGCCAGAACGAGGCAATGACCGAGGGTGAACGGTCCCGTCTGGTCAAGCGTTGGTTTGTGATGAGTTTGCTGACGGGCCGGGCGGTGGGCAGCTTTGAGTCGATCTGGGAGACGGATCTGCGCCGCATTGAGGAGCATGGAGCGCCCCAGTACCTATCGATGCTCGAGCAGTCTGAGCTGGGCGAGGGCTTTTGGACCGGCGCCTTGCCGCAACTGCTCATGACCCCAAGCCGCCGCAGTCCCGCCTTTCAGACCTATCTCGCTGCGCGTGTTCACACCGGTGGTCGCGGCTTTCTCTCCAAGTCCATTGGGGTCGCGCACATGCTCGAGGGCCACGGGGATATTCATCACATCGTTCCAAAGAACCACCTCGTTCAGAATGGTTTCCCTAAAGCGGGCGATTATAATCAGGTCGCCAATTTCGCACTCACGGAGACGCCCATCAATATCGGCATCAAAGACCACCCACCTTGTAAATATATGCGATGGATCGATGAGCAGGTGCGAACCGGTGAGCTGTACCTTGGAGAGATCAGCGATCCCCGTGACTTAGCCGAGAACCTAACGGAGAACGCAATCCCCGCATTTATCCGCGAGGTGAGCGCCGAGAAATACGAAGAATTCCTGCGAGAGCGGCGGCGGTTAATGGCTCAAGCTATTCGGCGTTTCTATAACGCATTATGATTTCCATCGGGCCGGTGTGATACGTAGCTAATATGAGTCCGTAATACACCTGCACTGAGCTGGACCTCGACGCCCTGCAACGAGCCCTTTTGGAGTTGATTGAAGCGAAGCACAACCGAGCCCGTCGCGATTTTCCCCTTGAAATCATCAGCATTCATGCGTTCGAGGCAGAAGATAGTCGCGTAATCGAGTGTCCACTGTTACTGGGCAAGATCATCGGTGGGTCTGGTTATAGTCACCCTGAACCGTGAGGTGGTGCTCAAAAAGTCCCCTCTAGCTAACTAGACTCGGCGGTCGCGCATGAACGTCTTGGGCACATTTTGGGCACAAAATGGGCACAGAACGGGCGGGAGCCAGCGCGTCTCATCCGGTGACCTTAAGCACAGCAGCTTGATCGACGCCGGGCATAAACCTAGTCGAGTCGCTTGGCAGGATCAAAGAGCCCTTTAAAACAGGAAGTTGCAATCTCCCTTTGGCAACGCCGCCCAATCCCGCTATACTCTCACCCCTGACGACAGGCGCGTAGCTCAGTAGGTTAGAGCACCACCTTGACATGGTGGGGGTCGGTGGTTCGAATCCACTCGCGCCTACCACATCCTGTCCGCTCACCAATGCAAGTGGCCTCTGGTATGGGTCACCACTGTGGAGTCCTGAATGCCCCTCATTACTCTTCCTGATGGCAGCCAACGCGAGTATGCCGAGGCGCTGTCCGTCCTCGATATTGCCCGCGATATCGGTGCGGGCCTCGCGAAGGCGACCATTGCCGGTCGCGTCAATGGCACGCTTGTTGACGCCGTCGACCTTGTTGACGACGACGCCGAGCTGCAGATCATCACCCCGCGCGACGCCGAAGGCCTCGAGATCATCCGCCATTCCTGCTGCCATCTGCTGGGTCAGGCGGTCAAGCAGCTCTACCCCGAGGCGCAGATGGCGATCGGCCCGGTGGTGGAAGGCGGGTTCTACTACGACATCCGCTACGACGCCGGCTTTCATCCGGAGGATCTCGAGCGCATCGAACAGCGCATGGCAGAGCTGATCGATCAGGAATACGACGTCATCAAGCATGTCACGCCGCGATTCGAGGCGCTGCAGCTGTTCCGTGAGCGCGGCGAGAATTACAAGGTCGAGTTGATCGAGAACCTCACCGACGTCGATTCGATGGCGCTCTATCATCATCAGGAATACGTCGACATGTGCCTGGGCCCGCATGTGCCCAACACACGCTTCCTCAAGGCATTCAAGCTCACGAAGCTGGCTGGCGCCTACTGGCGGGCCGATGCCAACAACGAGATGCTCCAGCGCATCTACGGCACCGCGTTTGCCGATCGCAAGGCGCTCAAGGCGCATCTGAAGTTTCTGGAAGAGGCGCAGAAGCGCGACCACCGCCGCATCGCCCGCAGTCAGGATCTTTTCCATATCCAGGAAGAGTCGCCGGGGATGGTGTTCTGGCACCCCAATGGCTGGCGGATCTACACCACCCTGCAGGACTACCTGCGCGGGCGGCTCTCTGAGCATGGCTATCAGGAGATCCGTACGCCCGAGCTGGTGGATCGCAGTCTCTGGGAGCGCTCGGGGCACTGGGAGAAGTTCCGCGAGGACATGTTCACGACGCACTCCGAACATCGTGACTACGCCGTCAAGCCCATGAACTGCCCCTGCCATGTGCAGGTGTACAACCAGGGCCTGAAAAGCTACCGCGATCTGCCGCTGCGGCTTTCGGAATTCGGCAACTGTCATCGCAATGAGCCATCGGGGACGCTCCATGGGCTGATGCGGGTGCGCAATTTTACCCAGGACGATGCCCATATATTCTGTACCGAAGACCAGCTACAGGCCGAGGTATCGGCGTTTCTCGACCTGGCCTTCAGCGTCTATCGCGACTTCGGTTTTGATGATGTCCAGGTGGCCCTGTCCACCCGCCCGGCCAAGCGCGTGGGCGAGGACGGGTTGTGGGATCGTGCCGAGGCGGCCCTCGAACAGGCCCTGTACGCCAAGGACATGGGCTTTACCGTCAACCCGGGCGAGGGCGCGTTCTATGGGCCCAAGATTGAACTGTCGATGCGCGATTGCCTGAATCGGGTCTGGCAGTGCGGGACCATGCAGGTCGACTTCTCAATGCCCGGTCGACTGGATGCCGAGTACGTCACCGAGAGTGGCGATCGCGCCGTCCCGGTGATGCTCCACCGGGCGATCTTTGGCTCGTTCGAGCGCTTCATCGGCGTGCTGACCGAGCACTACGGCGGTGACTGGCCCGTCTGGCTCGTCCCCACCCAGGTGCAGGTGGTCAATATCACCGATCGCCAGGCGGATTATGCCGAGACCATCCGGAAACATCTGACGGACCGGGGTTTTCGCGCCGAGTCCGACTTGAGGAACGAGAAGATCGGCTTTAAGATCCGTGAACATACGATTCAGCGGGTACCGTATATGGTCGTTGTCGGCGATCAGGAGCGGGACACCGGCGCTGTGGCGGTCCGCACCCGCACCGGTGAGGACCTGGGGTCGATGTCGCTTGAGGCACTGATTGACCGGCTGGACCGTGACGTGGCCCGTTTGGGCCGAACGCTTGTGGAGGATTGAAGCATCGCTATACGCAGAAAGCCGGGGGCACGTCGCCAGCAGCCCGGCGCCGGTGAAAACCGGCGGATCAACGAAGACATCCAGGTCCCGCGGGTCCGGATGATCGATGAGAACGGCGAGCAGGTCGGTATTGTCGATACGACCGAGGCTGTTGAGCGCGCCGCCGGCGTCAATCTCGATCTGGTTGAACTCGACCCCAACGCCGACCCGCCCGTCTGCCGGGTCATGGACTTCGGCAAATGGAAGTTCGAGCAGTCCAAAAAGCAGCAGGCGGCCAAGAAGAAACAAAAGCAGATCCAGGTCAAGGAAGTGAAATTCCGGCCCGGGACCGACTCGGGTGACTACGAAGTCAAGCTGCGCAACCTCAGGAAATTCCTTGAGGACGGCGACAAGGTCAAGGTCACCCTGCGATTCCGCGGTCGCGAGATGGCGCATCAGGAGCTCGGACTCGAGCTGCTGCAGCGCGTCGAAAAAGATCTCGAGGACGATGCCACCGTCGACCAGCGCCCCAAGATGGAAGGCCGGTTGATGGTGATGACGATGTCTCCCCGCAAGGGGAAATAGCGGAGGCTCATGGCCTCCATTGGGTGAGCACCCGGTCGGCCGGGTGTTCTTTTTTGTGGCAACGGAGAAACGGTTCATGCCCAAGATTAAGACGAACCGTGGCGCCGCCAAGCGCTTCCGCAAGACCGCCAGCGGTCGTTATAAGCGGGCGCATGCCTTCCACAACCACATCCTGACCAAAAAGGATGCCAAGCGGAAGGTCAAGTTGCGTGCCACCACACTGGTCGCAGAGCAGGATACGCCGGCGATTCGGCGGCTCATGCCCTACGGCTGAACACAATCTGAACAGAGAGGATTCTGAAGATGGCCAGAGTCAAGCGTGGCGTCACTGCACGCCGCCGCCACAAGAAGGTCCTCGGGAAGGCGAAAGGTTACTACGGCGCACGTCATAAGACGTTCAAGGTAGCCAACCAGGCGGTCATCAAGGCCGGCCAGTACGCCTACCGGGATCGCCGGGTCCGCAAGCGCGAGTTCCGCGCCCTGTGGATCCAGCGCATCAATGCCGCAGCCCGGCTCAACGGGCTGTCGTACAGTCGGCTCATGAACGGCCTCAAGCAGGCCGAGATCGAGGTCGACCGCAAGGTGCTCGCTGACATGGCGGTGCACGATGCCGCCGGTTTCAGCGCGATTGCCGAGCGCGCGAAAGCGGCACTGGCGTAAACGTCCCTGCAAGGGGACGGCCAGCAGGGGAAGGCCGTTGTCTTCCCCTTTTTTTTGTCTGCCAGCGGGAATAACCAATGAGTGACGCGCTCCAGTCATTGACCGAGCGGGCCGAGCAGGCCGTGGATGCGGCCACCAGCGTCGCTGAACTCGACGCGGTCCGTGTCGCCTATCTGGGCAAGAAAGGCGAGATCACCGAACAGCTCAAAGCGCTTGGGCAGCTGCCGGCCGATGAGCGACCGGCCGCGGGTCAGGCCATCAACGCCGCCAAACAGCGGGTGAGTGAGCGGCTGGAAGGCCGCCGCCGCGAGCTGGAAGCGGCGGAACTGAACGTCGCCCTCGAAGCCGATCGGGTGGATGTCACCCTGCCGGGCCGCGGCGAGCCGCCGGGCGGGGTGCACCCGATCACGCGCACCCTCGAGCGCATCGAATCGATGTTTCGTGGGGTGGGTTTCGCGGTGGCGGAGGGCCCTGAAGTCGAGGATGACTACCACAACTTCGAAGCGCTCAACATTCCCGCCGATCATCCGGCGCGGGCGATGCATGACACCTTCTACTTCGACGCCCGTCATCTACTGCGCACGCACACCTCGCCGGTGCAGATCCGCGTGCTCGAAGCCGAGGGCGCGCCGGTACGGGTGATCGCGCCGGGGCGGGTCTACCGCTGCGACTCCGATCTCACCCACACGCCCATGTTCCACCAGGTCGAGGGATTGCTGGTGGATGAGGGCGTGACCTTCGGGGATCTGAAAGCGGTGCTCGAGGACTTCGTGCGCGGGTTCTTTGAAGCCGACCTGGCGCTGCGCTTCCGGCCGTCGTATTTCCCGTTCACCGAGCCGTCGGCGGAGGTCGATGTCGAGTGCATGTTCTGCCACGGCGAGGGCTGCCGGGTGTGCAGTAGCAGCGGCTGGCTCGAGATCCTGGGCTGCGGCATGGTCCACCCGGCGGTGTTTGAGGCCGCCGGTATCGATGCCGAACGCTACACCGGTTATGCCTTTGGTATGGGCGTCGAGCGGCTGGCGATGCTGCGCTACGGCGTCAATGACCTGAGAATCTTTTTTGAGAACGATCTGCGCTTTTTGCGCCAGTTCCGCTAGGAGCGCCGCATGAGAATCAGCGAACATTGGTTGAGTGAGTGGGTCGGGCTGCCGGATTCGACCCGCGAGCTGGCGGATCGGCTGACCATGGCCGGCCTTGAGGTGGATGCGGTGGAGACCGCCGCCCCCGAATTCAGTGGCGTCGTGGTGGGCGAGATCATCGACTGTGCGCCACACCCCGATGCCGAGCGGCTGAGCGTGTGCACCGTCGCCGACGGCACCGACGAGCCGAAGACCGTGGTCTGCGGCGCGCCCAATGCCGCGACGGGGCTGCGGGCGCCCTTCGCCCAGGTGGGAGCGCGACTGCCCGAGGGGATGAAGATCAAGGCGACGCGGCTGCGCGGCGTCAAGTCCCACGGCATGCTCTGTGCGGCCAAAGAGCTGGGCCTGTCCGAGGAAAGCGCCGGGCTGATGTCCCTGCCGGCGGATGCCCCCGTGGGGGCGGATCTGCGTGAGTGGATGGATCTGGACGACGCGGTCATTGATATCGAACTCACCCCCAATCGCAGTGACTGCCTGAGCATGCAGGGGGTGGCCCGCGAGGTCGGAGTGCTGACCGGTCAGCCGGTGACACGCCCGACCATCGAGCCCGTTGCGCCCGTCCATGAATCGACGCTGCCCATTGAGCTGGAAAAGCCTGCGGCGTGCCCACGCTACTGCGGCCGCGTCATTCACGGCATCAACCCGCGGGCGGCGACGCCCCTTTGGCTCGCCGAGCGGTTGCGTCGGGCCGGCATCCGGCCGTTAAGCCTGACGGTGGATATCACCAATTATCTGATGCTTGAGCTGGGCCAACCCATGCATGCCTTCGACCGGGCGACGCTCTCCGGTGGCATCCGGGTCCGGGGCGCCGCGGAGGGGGAGTCGCTGGCCCTGCTGAATGGCGAAACGGTGGACCTGACGGCGGGGACGCTGGTCATTGCCGATCACGATAAGCCGGTCGCCATTGCCGGCGTGATGGGTGGGCAGGCCACGGCGGTCAGCGATACCACCGTTGATATCTTTCTGGAGTCGGCGTTCTTCGCACCGTCGGCGCTGGCCGGGTGTGCCCGGCAGTACGGCCTGCACACCGATTCGTCACACCGTTTCGAGCGCGGCGTCGATCCTCAGCGCTGCGTCGAGGCCATCGAGCGCGCCACGGCGCTTTTATGCGCGCACGCCGGGGGCGAGCCCGGCCCGGTCAGCGAGTCGGTGGAGGTCGCGCACCTGCCGACAACGCCGGCGGTGAGTGTGCGCCCGTCACGGGTCAACGCGGTGCTGGGCACAGCCATCGAGGCCGAGACCATGCAGCAGATGCTGACCCGCCTGGGCATGCCGTCGCTGGCCAATGGCGAGGCTCTGCATGTCACGGCGCCCAGCTGGCGGTTTGACATTGCCCGCGAGGTGGACCTGATCGAGGAGATCGCGCGCATTCACGGCTATGACCGGTTGCCGTCGCGGCGCTCGGCGCTGCCCGCCCGGATCCCGGCCGAGTCCGAGTCACGGGTAGCACTCGGGCGGCTGCGCGCGCTGCTGGTGGATTGCGGCTATCACGAGGCGATCACCTACAGCTTTGTGCCGGCGGATCTGGACGCACAACTCGATCCTGACCATACCGCGCCTGCCCTCGCCAATCCGCTGTCGGCGGACATGGCCGTCATGCGGACGTCGCTGTGGCCGGGGCTGATCCGGGCCCTGGCGCATAACCGCAATCGGCAGATGAGCCGCGTGCGGCTGTTCGAGACCGGGCTGCGGTTCCGCGGTGCCCTGCCGGATCTTGAGCAGACCCCGGGGATCGCCGGGGTAGTCACCGGGCCGGCGGCACCCAAGCATTGGGACCATACTGAGCGCCCGGTGGACTTTTTCGACATCAAGGGGGATGTCGAAGCGCTGCTGGCCATGCTGGGCGCGGATCGGGACTGTCGGTTTGAGTCGACATCGCATCCGGCCCTCCATCCCGGCCAATCCGCGCGGATCCTCTGCGACGATGTTCCCTGCGGCTGGGTGGGGGCGCTGCATCCGGCCACCGCCCGTCAGCTGGATCTCGACGGCGCTGTCTATGTGTTTGAAATCGATCAGACGGTGTTCTCAGCCCGGGCCCTGCCGGCGTTCGCGCCACTGTCGCGCTACCCCTCCATTCGCCGCGATCTGGCGATCGTGGTCGATGAGTCGGTGTCCGCCGATGCGGTGCGTGACGTGATCGCCGCGGCGGCGGGGGAGGCCCTCGAGTCGGTGGAGCTGTTTGACGTCTATCGCGGCAAAGGTGTCAGTGATGGGTGCAAAAGTCTCGCTATGGGATTGATATTGCAGGACAATTCCCGCACTCTGACGGATCAGGACGTGGAAGCGGTGATGACCGCTGTGATGCGCGCACTGAGTGACACACTCGACGCAGGACTGAGGGAGTAGGGCGGCATGGCGCTGACCAAGGCCGATATGGCTGAGCGGCTTTTCGAAGAAGTGGGGCTGAATAAACGCGAGGCCAAAGACCTTGTCGAGAGCTTTTTCGAGGAGATCCGTCAGGCGCTCGAGACGGGCACGCCGGTCAAGCTCTCCGGGTTTGGCAATTTTGACCTTCGCGATAAAAGCGAGCGGCCCGGCCGCAATCCCAAAACCGGCGAAGAGATCCCCATCTCGGCGCGGCGGGTGGTGACGTTCCGGCCGGGGCAGAAGCTCAAGGCCCGGGTAGAGGCCTATGCCGGGCACGAGCAGTAACGAGGCGCTGCCGCCGATCCCGGCCAAGCGCTACTTCACCATTGGTGAGGTCAGCGAGCTGTGCGCCGTCAAGCCCCATGTCCTGCGCTACTGGGAGCAGGAGTTCAGTCAGCTCAGCCCGGTCAAGCGCCGCGGCAACCGCCGCTACTACCAGCGCCAGGACGTCATTCTGATCCGCCAGATCCGTGGCCTGCTGTACACCCAGGGATTCACCATCGGGGGCGCCCGCCAGCAGCTTGCCGGCGCCCCGGCCCGCGATGATTCCACCCAGCGCCAGCAAGTGGTGCGACAGATCCGCAGCGAGCTAGAGGCGTTACTGAGCGAACTCAAGCGCTGAACGCCAGTCTCATGGATGCGGTTGGATGATTGGCGTGATGGGCGAGCTGTTGTAACATCTCGGTTCGTCGGGGCGTAGCGCAGCCTGGTAGCGCATCTGCATGGGGTGCAGAGGGTCGCAGGTTCAAATCCTGCCGTCCCGACCAGATCTTCCAACCGGCCAGCACCCGTCTGTCCGGGGCTTAATAACCTTAAAGCGATGCAAAGGAACGACTCGCATGAGCGATGTTGTCGTCGAGCGCCTCAACGAGGGGCCGCTCATCTGTGCGGAGGGGTTTTTGTTCGAACTCGAGCGGCGGGGTTACCTGTCCGCCGGCGAGTTCGTGCCCGAGGTCGCGCTGCTTCGGCCCGACGCCCTCGAGACCCTGCATCGCGATTTCCAGCATGCCGGTTCGGACATCGTCCAGGCGTTCACCTACAACGGCCACCGCGAGAAGATGCGCGTCATCGGTCGCGAGGATCGGCTTGAGCCGCTCAACCGCTCGGCACTGCAGATCGCCCGGCGGGTGGCCGATGACCGGCCCGGCAACCTGATGGCGGGCAATATCTCCAATACCAATATCTGGGATCCGGATGATCCGCAGGCACAGGCTGCGGCGCGGGCAATGTTTGACGAAATGGCCGGCTGGTCGGTCGAAGAACGCGCCGATCTGATCATCGGCGAGACCTTCTACTACGCCGGCGAGGCCCATGCGGCCCTCGATGCGATCCGCGCCCACGGGCTGCCGGCGGTCATCACCCTGGCGCCGATGGCCGAGGACCGGATGATGGACGGCCCGGGCATCGTCGAGACCTGCGTGGCACTTGAGCAGGCCGGCGCCAGTGTGGTGGGCATGAACTGCTTTCGCGGTCCCGATACCATGCTGCCGTGGATCGAGCGGATCCGCGCGGCGGTGACCGGCCACGTGGCCGCGCTGCCGGTGACCTATCGCACCAGCGAGGCGGAACCGACCTTTTTCAACCTGAGCGATTCGCCGACGTGCGCCTGCCCGTCCCCCCATGGGCGGCCGTTTCCAACGGCGCTGGACCCGTTGTACTGCAACCGCTACGAAATCGGTGATTTCGCCCATCGCGCCTACGCCATGGGCGTGAACTATCTGGGAGTGTGCTGCGGCGCGGCACCCATGCATATTCGGGAGGTGGCGATGGCGGTGGGGCGCGAACCTGAAGCAGCGCGTTTTGCCGAGCGCATGGAAAATCATTTCATGTATGGCTCTCATGAACGCCTGCCCGCCCACATCCGCGCGCTCGGCGACAGGGCCTGACCACCCAGCGCCTCGGGCGCGGGTTGGATCACGGTATGGTCTGGTTACTGGCCCTCGTCGCTCTCGCGGCCCTGGCGATTTACGGCCTGAACGGCCGGAGGCTCACCGACACCGAGCGTGATCGCTATGCGCGCTTCGAGGAATTCGCCCGCAACGTCCCGGGCGTGCTCTATCAATTCCGGATCGATCCGCAGGGCACGATGGGGTTTCCGTTTGTGTCCGAACGGATCGAATCCCTGACGGGCTGCACCGCCGGCGCCGTCATGGCGGATGCCGAAGTGATCTTCTCGCGTATCCATGGCGATGACCGGGCGGCCGTCTTCAAGGCGATCGAAGATTCGAAAGAAGCCCTCGAGACCTTTGCGGTCACCTTTCGCCTCGAGCATGTGGAGCACGGTATCCGCTGGCTTGAGGCGAGCTCTACGCCCTCGCGCAGCGATGACGGCACGCTCACCTGGCATGGTTATCTCGAGGACGTGACCGAGGAGCGGGCCACCCAGGATCGACTCGAACAGGCGGACAAGGTCTTCGAGGTGATGCGTGAGGGCATTCTTATCGCCGACGAGTCGCATCGGATCGTCCGGATCAACCCCGCCCTTGAGCGCATGCTTGGGTATTCGAGTGAAGAGCTCCGCGGTAAGACGCCGGCCATGCTGTATTCGTCCCGCGACCGGGATGCGGCGTATCAGGACATCCTCAATGCACTCGACGCCGGGGCCGGTCGCTGGCAGGGCGACGTGCAGATGCAGCGGCGCGACGGCAGCGCGATCGACATCGACTGTTTTGTAGCAAGAATCCGCAATGAGGCGATGGGGACGGTGCGCCATATCTCAGTGCTGCACGACATCAGCGAGCGACTGAGCTATCAGCAGCGCCTTGAGCGGCTCGCCAGTTTTGATGTCCTCACCGGACTACCCAACCGGCGGCTTCTGAGTGATCGGCTTGATCAGGCGATTGCGCAGTCGCAGCGAACCGGTGAGGTGTTCGCGGTGTGCATGCTTGATCTGGATGACTTCAAGCCGGTCAATGACCGGTTCGGTCATGAAGCCGGCGATCAGGTGCTCAAAGCGGTGGGCGAGCGTCTGGGCGACACCCTGCGTGGGGAAGATACCGTGGCCCGGGTGGGCGGTGATGAGTTCGTCATCGTGATCAGGCACTACAAACGCGACCCGGTGGTCTTCGATCGTATTCTCAATGCCCTGGCGGGCCCCATTGAACTGGATGCCTCGCAGGCCACGGTTGAGGTGCGCGGTAGTCTGGGCGTCAGTCTTTTTGAGCCCACCACACCACTGAACGGCGATCAGCTCCTGCGACAGGCGGATCAGGCGGCCTATCGCGTCAAATCGCGCGGGGGGCACGATTACCGGTTCTTCTCCGGCCCGGATACCGAGTAACGCATCGAACACCGTCATGCCGATCGCCGCTGTCCACCATCCCGGTTATACCATCGACCTGCCGGCCAGCCATCCCTTCCCGATGGCGAAGTTCCGCGTGCTGCGCGACCAGCTGGGCACCTGGGGCGACGCGATTACCTGGCACCGGCCTTCCAGGGCGACGCGGGCGCAGCTTGAGCGTGTGCACACGCCGGCGTATCTGGATGCGCTGATCGGCGGGCATCTCGACCGCGCCGCGCAGCGCCGCAGTGGCTTTCCCTGGTCGCAAGCGCTGGTGGAGCGGGTCCGCCTCGAGACCGGGGGGACAGTGCTGACCGCCCGTCTGGCGCTCGAGCAGGGGCTGGCGCTCAATGCAGCGGGCGGCACTCACCACGCCCACGCCGACTCGGCCAGTGGCTATTGCCTGCTCAATGACCTGGCCGTCACCGCAAGGACACTGCTCGCGACAGGCGAAGTCCGGCGCTTACTGATCATTGATCTGGATGTGCATCAGGGCGATGGCACTGCGCGGTTGCTGGCCGACGAGCCGGCGGCGATGACCTTTTCGATGCACGTCGCCCGCAACTTCCCGGCGCGCAAGGCGCATAGCGACTGGGATGTGCCGCTGGCGAGCGGGCTCGACGACACGGCGTATCTGGAGACGCTGGCGGATGTGCTGCCGCGGCTGATTGATCAGTGCGCGCCTGATCTGGTGATCTACGACGCCGGTGTCGATGTTCACCAGGCCGATCGACTCGGCCATTGCAGGCTCAGTGATGAAGGCCTCTACAAGCGTGACAGCCGGGTCATCGAGGCGGTGCGCTCGCGGGGGATCCCGCTTGCCGGCGTGATCGGCGGGGGCTACGACCGAGACCTTGATGCCCTGTGTCAGCGCCACGCGCAGCTGTTCCGTGCCGCCCTCCAAATACACGAGGAGACCGATTGATGCGTGAGCGCCTGAACGTGCCGGTTGCGGTCATGGCCATTGTGGTTGTCGCCGCCGGTCTGATCGTCTTCAACCCGCCGGGATGGCTCCCCGAGGGCACGGCGCTGACCACTGCCATCGCGTTAATCACCATCGGGCTCTACGCCACCGGCTTCATCGCCGAGGCGATGACCTCGCTGGTGTTCTTTCTCGCGGCGATGCTGTTCGCCATCGCCCCGGCCGATGTGGTCTTCTCGGGGTTTTCCTCGAGTGCGTTCTGGATCATCTTCGGCGGCCTGATCATCGGCATGTCGATCCGCCATACCGGGCTGGGGCAGCAGATTGCGGATCGGCTGATCGCGCGACTGCCGGGACGCTACAGCGCGCTCATCGCCGGGACCGTCACGGTGGGGCTGCTGTTCGCGTTTCTCATGCCGGGCGCCATGGGACGGATGGTGCTGCTGGTTCCCATTGCCGTGGCGGTGGCGGATCGGGCGGGCTTTGGCGAGGCCGCCAACGGCCGGATTGTGGTGGTGCTGGCGGCGATTTTCGGCACCCATGTGGGATCGTTCGCGATCCTGCCTTCGAACACGCCCAATGTGGTTTGGTCCGGTGCCATGGCCTCGGTGCATGGGCTCGAGGTGGGTTACATGGAGTATCTGGCCTGGCATTTCCCGGTGCTGGGGATACTGCGCTCGGTGCTGCTGGTGGTGGTGCTGGTGTACGCGTTTCCCGATCGGCTTGGCCCGCGCACCGAAATCCCCGCTGGTGCGCCACCGCTTGACCGTGATCAGCGCCTGACCGCTTTTGTGCTGTTGGCGGCCCTTGCGATGTGGGCCTCCGATGCGGTGCATGGGGTCGGTCCGGCGTGGGTGGCGCTGGCGGCGGCGCTGGTGTATCTGCTCAATGCCCCGCGGCTGGTCCCCGCCCGGCCGTTCGCCGCCCTCGACGTGGGGCCGCTGCTGCTGCTCGCCGGCATCCTCGGGCTGGGGGCAGTGCTCGCGTATACCGGCATTGGCGAGGCGGCGTTCAAGCAGCTCCTGCCCATGCTGCCGTTCGAGCCGGGGGAGGGCGCCCGCAATTATGCGCTGGTCAGTCTGGGCGGGACGGCCCTGGCGGTGCTGACTGCCATGCCCGGTGTGCCGGCGATCGGGGTGCCGCTGGGGGATACGCTGGCGACGGCCACCGGCTGGCCGGTGGAATCGGTGCTGACCATCCTGGCAGCGAGCTATTCGACCTATCTTCTGCCCTATCAGGCGCCGCCGATCCTGATCGGTGCCCAGCTCGGCCAGATCCCGTACCGTGCGCTGGTGCGCTTTACGCTGGGTTTTGCGCTGCTCAGCATCATTCTGATCTTTCCCCTTCATTATCTGTGGCTGCGGATCATTGGCGTACTGGCCGGCTGAGCTTATCCTGTGCTGCAACGCAACGTGAGGTAGGATTGAGTCCATGGAAACGATGACCAGAACGCGCGTGGGTGTCCTGCTGTGCGACGACCTCCACGAAGAGCTCCAGACGGAGTGGTCCTCGTATCGGGCGTTGTTTGAGACGTTGCTGGCCGACGAGCAGGGCGACATCGAGGTCAGCGGCTTTCGGGTGCACGACGATGAGTGGCCGGACAGCCCGGCCTCCGCGGACGCTTGGCTGATCACCGGCAGCCGGGCGAGCGTGCACGAGTCACCCGACTGGGTGGTCGAGCTGCAGGCCTTTGTGCGTCGCGCCGAGGCGCTCGGTCAGCCGCTGATCGGAGTCTGCTTTGGCCATCAGCTCATCCAGGCGGCGCTGGGTGGGCGCACGCAGCGCTCGTCGCTCGGCTGGCATCTTGGTGCCTATCCGGTGGTCTGCGAAACGGCTTTCGCCGGCCGCCAGCCCGGCGAGACACTGTCGTTGCTGGCCGTCCACCAGGATCAGGTGGTCGAGCCGGCGCCGGGGTTCGAGCGCATCGCGACCAGCGAACAGTGCCCCTGGTATGCGATGCGCCGCGGCCGCACGCTGACCCTCCAGGGGCATCCGGAGTTTGATCGCGAGTTCTTTCAGGCGCTCATGGGGCGGGTGCGCGGCAAGGCGGGTGACGCGGCCGTGGATCAGGCCCTCGCGGCATTGCCGGCGGATGATCATACCGCTGCGGTGCGGGCGACCATGCGGGACTGGCTGCGCGGCTAGCCGTTCGCCTGCAGATACGCGGACAGGCCCAGCAGCGCGGCGGACGGGTGATTGATCGCGATCATCGGCACCGGGGCGAGGTAGGCACCGAACCGGCCCTTGGCCAGAAAGGCGCGACGCAGCCGCTGCCAGTCGAAGGCCGCGCCCAGTGCCGGGATCACACCGCCACCCAGATAGACACCGCCACGCGCGCCGGTCGCCAGGGCCAGGTCACCGGCCACGTTGCCCAAGGCATCGGTCATGTGCTCCAGCACCTCGCGCCCGACCCGGTCCCCATTCATGCCGGCGCGGGCAATCGCCTCGGCCGTGGTCAGCACCGGCTCGCCCCCGTCGATGGCCTGGATCGCGCGGTAGATCGCCTCGATCCCCATGCCCGAGGCCAGTCGCTCGGCGCTGCAGTGGCCAAAGCGCTGGCTGATCTGCTCGGCGATGGCCTGTTGGCGGCCGGTCTGCGGGGCGAAGCTGATGTGCCCGCCCTCGCTGGCAAAGACCTGCCAGCGTGTGCCGCAGGGGACGATGACCGCGCTGCCGAGTCCGGTGCCGGGGCCCAGTGCCAGACGTGGTGAATCGGTGCGTGGGACACCCGCGTGAATGACCTGTTGATCGCGCCGCTCCAGCGCAGTGACCGCCCAGCCCTGTGCGACCCAGTCGTTGAGTAGTTCGACCTGCGCGAGGCCCAGATCGCTCGCAACGGCCTGGGGGGAAAACCGCCACCCCGCGTTGGTGAGCTCGACGGGATCATCATCCAGTGGGCTCGCGACCGCGCAGACCGCCCGCAAGGGCGCCGGATGGGGGGCCAGATCATCCCGGGCCGCGGCCAGGAAGCCGGCCAGCCCATTGAACGACCGGGTCGGGCGGCGGAAGATCCGGGCCGGCGCGCGGCCGGGCTCGGTCACCAGCCCCGCCCGGGCGTGGGTGCCACCGATGTCGGCGACCAGCACCGGGCGGTTGTCAGGCCGAGTAGTAGACATGCACGGGCACGCGGCGCTGGCTGAGCAGTGCGTAGACCGGATAGCGCTGGGGATCGGCCGTCGCGATCGCCTGCTCAAGCGTGGCCCACTTCGCCGCCCCGTTGATGTGCAGGGCGATCCAGCGGCTCTGCAGCAGCGTCATCAACGTCAATGACAGCCGGTCGTGGGGCGGATCCGGCGCGCGGGTGACGACGCAGCGTGACTCGGTAGTGGTGCTGAGCGCCCGGGGCAGGGCCGGATCGTCCGGAAAGATCGAGGCGATGTGCCCGTCGCCCCCCATGCCCAGCACCACGGCATCGAAGGGCCGTGGCAGCAGACCCAGCGCCGCGCTGCAGGCGGCCTCGTCGCCGCGGTCGCCGGTATGGCCCTGGTAGAGCGGGTGGAAATGCGCCGCCGCCGCGCGATCCTGAATGAGGTGCGCGCGCACCATGGCGGCATTGCTGGCCGGATCATCGGCCGCCACCCGGCGCTCATCGGTCAGGCTGACATGCACCCGGTCCCACTGCAGGTCACGGCTGCAGAGCGCCTCGAACAGCGCCACCGGCGTGCGGCCGCCCGGCACCAGCAGACTGGCGCGGTCGCGGCGTCGCGCGCCGTGATCAATCACCTCGGTAAGCCGATCCGCCAGCGCGGAGGCGGCCCGTGCGGGAGCTGGAAAGCGTTGGGCGGCGGCCAGTATGCGGCCGGCCTGATCAGCGCTCTTCATGCCAGGTCGCATCCTCGCGGGCGAGCAGGGCACTCGAGGCGGCGGGCCCCCAGGTCCCGGCGGTATAGGGCTTGGGCGCATCGCCGGCGTCGTTCCAGGCCTCGAGGATCGGCTCAATCCATGACCAGGCGGCGTACAGCTCGTCGCGCCGCATGAAAAGCGTCAGCCGCCCACGCAGCACGTCCATGAGCAGGCGCTCATAGGCGTCCGGCGGGCGCTGGCGGAAGGCCTCGGCAAAGTCGAGGTTGAGCGCGACCGGCCGCAGCTGCATGCGGTCGCCGGGGGACTTGGCCATCATATGCAGCTTGACGCCCTCGTCCGGCTGCAGCTGAATCACCAGCCGGTTGGGCTGGCCCGCGCCATAGGTCACGCCAAAGATGGAATGCGGGACGTCGCGGAAATTGACGACAATCTCGGCGCCGCGCTCCTGCAGGCGCTTGCCGGTGCGCAGATAGAACGGCACACCCGCCCAGCGCCAGTTCTGCAGCTCGGTGCGCATGGCCACGAAAGTCTCGGTGCGGCTGTCCGCCGGCACCCCTTCTTCCTCGAGATAGCCCTGCACCGGCTGACCGGCGATGGCGCCGGCGCGGTACTGCCCGCGGACCGTGTTGCGCAGGACATCCTGTCCTTCCAGGCGCTTCAGCGCCCGCAGCACTTTGAGCTTTTCATCGCGCACCGCGTCCGCACCAATGTCGGTGGGCGGCTCCATGGCGATGATGCACAGCAGCTGGAGCATGTGGTTCTGGACCATGTCGCGCAGCGCGCCGGTGCGGTCATAGAAGTCGGCCCGACCGCCGACACCCAGCTGCTCGCTGACGCTGATCTGCACGTCGCGCACCCATTCCCGGCGCCATAGCGGCTCGAAGAGCATATTGCCAAAGCGCAGCGCGATCAGGTTCTGGACGGTTTCCTTGCCCAGGTAGTGATCGATTCGATAGATCGCGTCCTCGGAAAAGATCGCACCGATCTGCTCGCTGATCGCCCGGGCCGATTCCAGGTCGTGGCCGAGGGGTTTCTCCAGCACCACCCGGGAGCGGTCAGTGACCAGTCCGTGCTGATTCAGGGTCTGGCAGATCCCGACGAAATAGGCGGGCGCCACCGCCAGGTAGAACACCCGGTTGTGATCCTCGCGACCGCGCAGCACGGCGGCCATATCGTCGAATCCCGCTGCGGTGTCCGCATCCACCGAGACGAATTCGAGCCGGGCGACAAAGCGGTCCCAGTCGGCGGCGGTGCGCTCGTCGGCTTCCAGATACTGCTCGAAAGCGGCATCGATACGGGCGATGAACGACTCGCGGTCGAGGGCCCGCCGGGCGGTGGCGATGATGCGCCCGTCGGCGGGTAACTGACCGGCGCGGTCACGGCGATAGAGCGCCGGCAGCAGTTTGCTCATCGCCAGATCGCCGGTGGCCCCGAATAGCACCAGGTCAAAGGGGTTGGTTGTTTTCACCCCACCTCCTGCATGTGGACGCTTGAATGTTGGGACAGGATACCGCCTTCACCGACCTGAGCATAAGCCGCCGCCCTTCGCCCCCGGCGAGTGCGATAGACTGGCGCCCGAATTGATGAGGGAGGCTCTATGTCAGCACTCAACTCCGCCGTGGCAGCAGTCACGCAGCGCATCCGGGCGCGCAGCGAGACCGATCGCGCCGCCTACCTCGAACGCCTGAAGGCGGCCGCCGAGGATGGCCCGGTCCGCACCAGCCTGTCGTGCACCAACCTGGCCCATGCATTCGCGGCGGCCCCCGATGGCGATAAGGCACGCCTCAAGGGCCTGCAGAAGGCCAACGTGGGGATCGTTTCGGCCTACAACGACATGCTCTCCGCCCACCAGCCGCTGGAGCGCTTTCCCGGGCTGCTCAAACAGGCGGTGCGTGAGGCCGGCGGAACGGCCCAGTTCGCCGGCGGTGTGCCCGCGATGTGCGATGGCGTCACCCAGGGCCAGCCCGGCATGGAGCTGTCGCTGTTCAGTCGCGATGTGATCGCCATGGCCACCGGCGTGGCGCTGTCCCACAACACCTTTGACGGCGGGCTGTGTCTGGGCGTGTGCGACAAGATTGTCCCGGGACTGCTCATCGGTGCGCTGCATTTCGGTCATCTGCCATTCATCTTCGTGCCCGCCGGTCCCATGACCTCGGGCATGCCCAATGACGAGAAGGCCCGTATCCGCGCGCTCTATGCCGAGGGCAGGGTCGGGCGCGACGCGCTGCTTGAATCCGAGGCGCAGTCCTATCATGGCCCCGGCACCTGTACGTTCTATGGCACCGCCAACTCCAATCAGATGCTCATGGAGGTGATGGGCCTGCATCTGCCGGGCGCGGCATTCGTCAATCCCAATACCCCGCTGCGCGATGCCCTCACGATCGCGGCGGGCCATCGCATCACCCAGCTGACCGCGCACGGCGATGAGTACACACCGGTGGGCCGGGTCATCGATGAACGCGCCATCGTCAACGGTATCGTCGGCCTGCTGGCGACCGGCGGGTCGACCAATCACACCATCCATCTGGTGGCGATCGCGCGGGCGGCCGGCCTGCATGTCGACTGGAGCGATTTCGATACGCTCTCGCGGGTGGTGCCCCTGCTGACGCGCATCTACCCCAATGGTCAGGCCGACATCAATCATTTCCATGCCGCCGGCGGTATGGGGTTTCTGGTGCGTGAACTCCTCGACGCCGGTCTGCTCCACGAGGATGTGCTGACCGTCAGTGGCGAGGGGCTCCGGGCCTATGCCCGCGAGCCGATGCTGGCGGACGGCGGCGTTGCCTGGGGCGAAGCACCCGCCCGGAGCGGTGACGCCCAGGTGGTGCGGCCGGTGACCGATCCCTTCGATACCGACGGCGGACTGCGGGTGCTCGACGGCAACCTCGGTCGGGCGGTCATGAAGACCTCGGCGGTGCATCCGGATCATCGTCGCATCGAGGGCCCGGCCCGGGTGTTTGACGACCAGCAGGCGGTGCTGGCGGCGTTCCGGGCCGGGGCGCTCGAAGGGGATTTCGTCTGCGTCGTCCGTGGCCAGGGTCCGCGGGCCAATGGCATGCCCGAGCTGCATAAGCTGACGCCCGAACTCGGTGTCCTGCAGTCACGCGGCCAGCGGGTCGCGCTGGTCACCGACGGGCGCATGTCGGGGGCCTCGGGCAAGGTGCCCGCCGCGATCCATCTGCATCCGGAATGGGTGCGGGGCGGGGCGATCGGCCGCATCCGCGAGGGTGACTGGATCACTCTGGACGCCGATGCCGGCCGGCTTGACGTCGATGTGCCCGAGGCGGAGTGGGCCGCGCGGGAATCGGCACCACCGGATACCACCGTCCAGCACGGCATCGGTCGGGATATGTTCGCCGGTTTCCGGTCGATGGCCGGCAGTGCCGAGACCGGCGCCATCAGCTTTTCACCGGCCACGAACAATGAGGGTGCGTCATGACCATGCAATCACTGATGGCTCGCTCGCCGGTCATTCCGGTGGTCCGGATCGAGACCGCGTCCCGGGCACCGGCGCTGGCGCGGGCCCTACTCGCCGGCGGCGTGTCGGTGATCGAGGTGACCCTGCGCACCGCCGCTGCGCTCGAGGCGGTCGCGGCGATCGCCCGCGATGTCCCCGATATGGCGGTGGGGGCCGGTACCGTCACCGCCCCCGATCAGGTCCAGCAGGCCCATGATGCCGGCGCGCAGTTCCTGGTCAGCCCCGGCTATGCAGACGCCGTCAATGCCGCGGCCGAGCGCACGGCGCTGCCGCTGCTGCCGGGGGTGGCGACGGCCACGGAGTTGATGCGCGCCCAGGCGGATGGCTTTGAGCAGCTGAAGTTCTTCCCCGCGGTGCCCAGTGGGGGAATCGCCGCGCTGGAGGCGTTCGCTGGCCCGTTCCCGGCCTTGCGGTTCTGTCCCACGGGGGGTGTTCACTCCGGCAACTATCTGGATTTTCTGCAGCTCGCCAATGTCCCCTGTGTCGGCGGCAGCTGGCTGACGCCGGTGGAGACCATCGAGTCGGGTGACTGGGCGCACATCGAGGCACTGGCCGCCCATGCGGTGGCGGCCCGGCGCCGGGAAACCGCCGCCGGTCGCCCGTTGACTGCGGATGAGGGCTGGCAGTCCTGGGCCGGCGAGGAGGACCCGGGCAGCGCCGACGAGGCGTTGCGGTGAATTTTCCAGTTTAAAATGTACCAAAGCAGTCCTGTTTCGGTTATAATCCTCAACCATGATCAAGCTGAACCGCGAAACCGATTACGGCGTGGGCATTCTGGCGCTGATGGCCAGTGACCCTCAGGCGCGTCACAGCGCGGCGTCCCTGGCGGAAGTGCGGGGGCTGCCCCAGCCCATTGTCAGCAAGATCCTCAAGCACCTTGCCCGCAGTGACCTGGTGGTCTCCTACCGGGGCGCCAAGGGCGGCTACGGGCTGGCCCGTTCGCCCGATGAAATCTCCGTGGCGGAGATCATCACCGTGCTGGAAGGGCCGATTGCACTGACCGACTGCATCGAAGACGGGCGTGGCGCCTGTCAGTACGGCAGCCAGTGCAACATCAGCAACGTCTGGGGCCGAATCAACGATGTGGTCCTGCAGGCGCTGTCTGAGATTACGTTGGCGGAGACCGCAACGGAGCCGAATGGCGGCGGTCAAAACCCTATTCATACGCTTGAATTTACCGGAGTGCGTCATGTCCGCGAGCACTGAGACGATTGAACGGTTTACCCAGAAGGGCTACGAGGCCGGGTTTGTCACCGAGGTCGAGGAAGACCGGGTCCCGCCGGGCCTGAACGAGGATGTCATCCGGCAGATCTCGGCCAAAAAGAACGAGCCTGAGTGGATGCTCGAGTGGCGGCTCAAGGCCTATCGCAACTGGCTGACCATGCGCGAGCCGGACTGGCAGTACGTCCACTACGATCCCATCGACTTCCAGGCGATCTCCTACTACGCCGCGCCGAAGCGCGACGAGGACCGGCCGGAGAGCCTTGATGACATCGACCCCGAGATCAAGGCGACCTATGACAAGCTCGGCATTCCGCTGCACGAGCAGGAGCAGCTGGCCGGTGTCGCCAACGTGGCGGTGGACGCGGTGTTCGACTCGGTATCGGTGGCGACCTCGTACAAGGAAAAGCTGGCGGAGCAGGGCATCATCTTCTGCTCGATGTCCGAGGCGGTCCAGAACCACCCTGAGCTGGTGCAGAAGTACCTCGGGACGGTGATCCCGTACAACGACAACTACTTCGCCGGACTGAACTCGGCCGTGTTCACCGACGGATCGTTCGTCTACATCCCCAAGGGCGTGCGCTGCCCGATGGAGCTGTCGACCTACTTCCGCATTAACGCGGCCAACACCGGGCAGTTTGAGCGCACGCTGATCATCGCCGAGGACAGCAGCTACGTGTCGTACCTCGAGGGCTGCACGGCGCCCATGCGCGACGAAAACCAGCTGCATGCCGCCGTGGTCGAGCTAGTGGCGCTGGACGACGCCGAGATCAAGTACTCGACGGTCCAGAACTGGTACCCCGGCGACAAGGAAGGCAAGGGCGGCGTCTACAACTTCGTCACCAAGCGTGGGCTGTGTGCCGGCGACAACTCCAAGATCTCCTGGACCCAGGTCGAGACCGGTTCGGCGATCACCTGGAAGTATCCCAGTGTCGTGATGCGCGGTGACAACTCGGTGGGCGAGTTCTACAGCGTGGCGGTGACGCGGCTGCGCCAGCAGGCCGACACCGGCACCAAGATGACCCACATCGGCAAGAACACGCGCAGTACCATCGTCTCCAAGGGCATTTCCGCCCAGGAGGGCGAGCAGGTCTATCGTGGGCTGGTGCGGATCACGCCGACCGCTGAGAACGCCCGTAACTACTCGCAGTGTGACTCGATGCTGATGGGCTCGGAGTGCGGCGCGCACACCTTCCCCTATCTCGACGTCAACAACTCCACGGCGCAGCTCGAGCATGAGGCGACCACCTCGAAGATCGGCGAGGATCAGATCCTCTACTGCACGTCGCGGGGCATCTCCCCCGAGGACGCGGTATCGCTGATCGTCAACGGCTTCTGCAAGGAAGTCTTCCGCGAGCTGCCGATGGAGTTCGCGGTCGAGGCGCAGAAGCTGCTCGAGGTCACGCTGGAGGATTCGGTCGGCTGATCGCCGGCCGATCCCCTGTCAACGTACAGCACGTAACGAATCTGTTTCAGGAGTCGCAACTAATGGCATTGCTGGAAATCCGCAATCTGCACGTCAACGTCGAGGGTACTGAGATCCTCAAGGGCGTCGATCTGACCATCGACACCGGTAAGGTGCACGCGATCATGGGCCCCAATGGCGGGGGCAAGAGCACCCTGGCCAAGGCGCTGGTGGGCGATGAGGCCTACGAGATCACCGAAGGCGAAGTCCTCTACAACGGCAAGGACCTGCTCGAGATGGATCCCGAGGAGCGGGCCCGTGAGGGCGTGTTCCTGGGCTTTCAGTACCCGGTGGAGATTCCCGGCGTTTCCAACACCTACTTCCTCAAGGCGGCGGTCAATGCCATGCGCAAGCACCGCGGCGAGGGTGAGATCGACGCGATGGAGTTCCTCGAGCTGGTGCGTGAGCGCGCCAAGCGCGTAAAGCTGGATGAGTCACTGCTTCAGCGCCCGGTCAACGAGGGTTTTTCGGGCGGTGAGAAAAAGCGCAACGAGATCTTCCACATGTCGGTCCTTGAGCCCAAGCTGGGGATTCTCGATGAGACCGACTCAGGCCTTGACATCGATGCGCTGCGGATCGTCTCCGAGGGCGTCAATGCGATGCGCGATGGCGAGCGCTCGTTCATGGTGATCACCCACTATCAGCGCCTGCTCGAGCACATCGTGCCCGATGTGGTGCATGTCCTGGTGAACGGCCGCATCGTCAAGACCGGGGGCAAGGAGCTTGCCCAGGAGCTTGAGGACAAGGGCTACGAAGGCTTTGACGAGGCTGCGGCCTGAATTCGCGAGGAGCATCAGTGATGGAAGCAGTAGCGCAGTCCAAGAGCGTCTATCTCGAGGCATTCGAGCAGCTCACGCAGACCGGACCCGAGTGGCTCCGCCCGCTGCATGAGCGGGGCATCCACGCGTTCGAGGCCCGCGGATTTCCGGGTCCGCGCGAGGAGGCGTGGCGCAAGACCAATCTGCGCCCGGTCACCCAGACGGATTTTCCCGTCGCCGATTCCCAGGGCGCAGCACCCAAGGAGCTGGTGGAGCGCCTCGGCGAGCTGGGCGAGAGCTATCGACTCGTGTTTGTGGATGGCCGCCTCGCCGCGGATCTCTCCGATCTGGCCGACCTGGCGAAAGGCCTGACGGTGACCCCGTTCAGTGAGTATGCCAATCAGCCGCCGGAGCGGCTGACCGCGGCCCTCGGTCGGCGGGTGGACATCGACTGGCATCCGTTCGCGGCCCTCAACACCGCGTTCTTTGCCGATGGTGCCTATGTGCATGTGGCGCGCGGCGCGATGATTGAAAAGCCGATCACCGTCACGCATATCATCACCGCCGAGGCCGATCAGCACGCCGTTTACCCGCGGCTGGTGGTCGAAGCCGAGGATGGCGCCGAGGTGCGCGTGGTCGAGCGCTTCATCGGCGATGATGCCGCCAGCACGCTGGTCTGCCCGGTCAGCGAGTTGTCGGCGGGCGAGAATACGATTCTCGACTACAGCCGTCTGCAGGAAGACGGCGCCGGGGTGATGAACATCGGTACGGTCAAACTGGCTGCCCAGCGCAATGCGTCGCTGCGGGGTGCCTTCGTCGCCGACGGCGGACGGCTCGGCCGGGTTGATCTGATCGCCGATCTGCAAGGCGAAGGCGGCGAGATCGACTGCAACGGCATCTATCTGACCGAGCAGCGGCAGTTCGTGGACTTCCACACCTGGTTCAATCACCGCAGCGAGAACTGCTTCAGCCGGCAGCGCTTCAAGGGCATCCTCCAGGATCGCTCCGAGACCGTGTTCGATGGCCTGGTGAAGGTGTTCGAGGGCGCGCAGAAAACCGACGCGGTACAGGAAAACCGCAACCTGGTGCTGGGCAAGCGCGCCCTGGCGCATTCCAACCCGCGCCTGGAGATTTTCGCTGACGACGTGAAATGCACCCATGGCTCGACGGTCGGCGAGCTCGACGAGCAGGCGCTTTTCTACCTGCGGACCCGTGGCATCAGTGCCGAGGGCGCCAAGGGCATGCTGACCCTGGCGTTCGCCGGCGAGATCGTCGATATGTTTCGGGTCACCGGCGTCCGTGACCACGTCCGGCGGGTGCTGATGCGCCGGCTCAACGTGGAAGACGCGGACATTGGGGAGATTCTTTGAGCGCATATCCCATGCATGAAGCCCGGCTCGGCGCCGATCTGGCGCCGTATCGGGCCGACTTCCCGGTGCTGCAGCGGCCCATGAACGACCGCCGGCTGGCCTTCCTGGACAGTGCGGCGAGCGCGCAGAAGCCGCAGTGCGTGATCGATGCCGAACGGGACTGCTACGAGCGCTACTACGCGAATATCCATCGCGGTGTGTATCAGCTCTCGCAGCAGTCGACCCAGGCGTTCGAGAACGTCCGCGGGATCGTCCAACGCTTCATCAACGCGCCGGACGAGCGCGAGGTGGTGTTCGTCCGGGGTGCGACCGAGGCGATCAATCTGGTGGCCCAGTCGTTCGTGCGCCCGATGCTCCAGCCCGGCGATGAGGTGCTGATCACCGGCATGGAACACCATGCCAACATCGTGCCCTGGCAGCTTGTCACCGAGGCCACCGGCGCCCACCTGGTGGTGGCGCCGGTGCTCGATGACGGCTCGCTGGACATGGATGGGCTGCGCGCGCGGATCAGCGAGCGCACCCGCTTCATCAGCGTCGTGCATGTCTCGAACACGCTGGGCACGATCAACCCGGTGGAGACCATCACCGAGCTGGCGCACGCCCGGGGCATCCCGGTGTTGATCGATGGCGCGCAGTCGGCGCCGCATATGCCCGTGGACGTGCAGGCCATGGGGGCGGATTTCTACACGTTCTCGGCCCACAAGACCTACGGCCCCAGCGGCTCAGGCATCCTCTGGGGCCGGCTGGCCCATCTCCAGGCCATGCCGCCCTATCAGGGCGGTGGCGATATGATCCGGACGGTGCGCTTCGAGGGCTCGGAGTATGCCGAGCCGCCGCAGCGCTTCGAGGCGGGCACGCCGAACATTGCCGGCGTGATTGCCACCGGCGTCGGGCTTGAGTATATGGAAGCGGTGGGTCGCGAGCGCATCCTCGCTCACGAGCAGTCGCTGCTGGCGTATGCCAACGAGCGGTTGGCGGAGTGGGATGACCTGCGGGTCATTGGGACCGCGCCCGGCAAGGCAGGCGTGATCTCGTTCGTGATCGATGGGATCCATCCCCATGACATGGGCACGATCCTCGATATGGAAGGCGTCGCCGTCCGGGTGGGGCATCACTGTACCCAGCCGCTGATGGAGCGCTTTGATGTGCCGGCCACCGTGCGGGCCTCGTTCGGCCTCTACAACGACCGCGCCGATGTCGATGCGCTGGTGGATGGCCTGCATAAGGTGAAGTCGCTGCTCGGCTGACCATGACCGAACTATCGGCGCTCTACCAGGCCGTGGTGCTTGACCACAACCGCGCTCCGCGCAATCGTCATGAGGTGCAGCCCCATGACGGCGAGGCCGACGGCAACAACCCGCTCTGCGGTGACTGGGTGCATGTCGAGTTCCGCCTGGACCCGGCGGGCTGCATTGAGGACATCGGGTTCAATGGCGAGGGCTGCGCCATCTCGACGGCCTCGGCGTCGATCATGACCGAGGTGTTGAAAGGGCGCACCCTCGATGAGGCGCGCCGGATCGGCGAGCGGTTCCAGCATCTGGTGACCGATCGCGAGGCGCCGTTGCCGGCGGCGGATGATCCCGACCTCGAAAAACTCCTGGCACTGGCGGGCGTACGTGATTACCCCATGCGGGTGAAGTGCGCCACCCTTGCCTGGCACACCCTGCAGGCGGCGATCGAAGCGCCTGCCTCAGCGGATTCGGAGTAGCGCATGGTGGAACGGCCCCCGGTTGAGACAATGCGTGAAGGCGTGGTCAGCGCCCTGCGCAATGTCTACGACCCCGAGATCCCCGTGGACGTCTACGAGCTGGGTCTGATCTATGAGATCGAAGTGGATGCGGATGGCTTCGTCGACGTGCTGATGACGCTGACCTCGCCGGCCTGCCCAGTCGCCGGGCAGATGCCCATCATGATCAAGGCCGCCGTTGAGCAGGTCCAGGGTGTCGAGGCCGCCGAGGTGGAGCTGACCTGGGACCCGCCCTGGAGTCAGGATCGGATGTCCGAGAGCGCGCGCCTGCAACTGGGGTTCATGTAGCCGCGGCTGCGGGCCTGAACAGACCGGGATCCACTGGCGGGTCGAGCGCCGGGCCCTGTTCGATGAATGCGGGACGCTGGCCGGTGGCGCTGAAACCGTCGTCATAGCGGTACAGATCCGTCAGCAGGATGCGCTCGCCTTCCATGCCCGCGACCTCCGTGATGGCGGTTATCCGCCGCGCCCCGTCGCCAAAGCGGGTCAGCTGGACGATAATGTCGATGGCCGCGGCGATCTGATCCCGGATCGCCCGCGCCGGCAGATCCATCCCCGCCATCAACGTCATCACCTCGAGTCGGGCGAGCGCATCGCGCGGCGTATTGGCATGCGCGGTGGTCAGCGAGCCGTCGTGGCCGGTGTTCATTGCCTGGAGCATGTCGAGGGCCTCGCCGCCCCGGCATTCCCCCACCAGGATGCGATCAGGGCGCATGCGCAGGGCGTTGCGGACCAGCTCACGAATGCTGATCGCCCCGCTGCCCTCGATGTTGGGCGGGCGTGATTCCAGCGCCACCACATGATCCTGTTGCAGTCGCAGCTCCGCCGAATCCTCGATGGTCACGATCCGCTCGGACTCGTCGATTTCCTCTGATAGGGCGTTGAGGACCGTGGTCTTGCCCGTGCCCGTACCGCCGGCGATCAGGATATTGCGGCGGCGGTGGACACACAGGCGCAGGAAGGCGGCCATGGTGGTATCCAGGGCCCCGAAACCGACCAGATCATCGATCCCGATCCGCGTGTCGCTGAAGCGCCGGATGGTGAGCGTGGCGCCATTCAGCGCTAGCGGCGGGATGATGGCATTGACCCGCGAGCCGTCAGGCAATCGCGCGTCCACCAGCGGCGAGCCCTCGTCAAGGCGCCGACCAAGGGGGGAGACGATCCGGTCGAGGACACTGTCGAGGGAGGCCGCCGAACTGAATGCCAGGGCGGTCTTCTGCAGTCGGCCCTGGCGCTCGACATAGATGCTCGCGGGCCCGTTGACCATGATCTCGCTGACCGTGGCGTCGGCCATGAGCGACTCAATGGGGCCGAGTCCGACGGTTTCGGCCACGACGGCAGCCACTACGGTATCGCCGTCCAGGTCATCAGGGATGGACAGTTCGCCTTCCTCGATCAGCTGCCAGGCCGTGGTTCGCGCCTCGTCACGCAGTCGTTGTGCGGACAGGGTCTGGAGGATATCCCGTCGGTAGAGATCGAGGCGCTGACTGATGCGCTCCTGAAACCGGCGCACCAGATCGGGGGCAATCCGGGGTGTGGCGGCCGTCACCGGTGGCTCTGGCGTCGCAGCAGGGGGTGGATCGGGCTCGGGGGCGGATGGAACCGGTGTTTCGGGGGTGTCGGTGATCCCGGGCGTATCGGGCGCGTCCGCTACGCCCGCCACGTCCGCCGCGTCCGCCGGGCGGACCTGCCAGCAGGTGTCGCCCAGGCGCAGCGCATCACCAACGGCCAGCGGACCGGCCTGCCGGACCGGCTCGCCATTGAAGTCGATCTCACGCCGTCCCGCCAGTAGACGGATGTGCACCCCGTCGGTGTCGACCCGGAGCTCGGCATGCCGACGGGCGATCCCTTCACCGGCAATGCGCAGGTCACAGCGGCGCCCGCCGCCAATGGTGTATCGGCGGCCGGGGTCGAGGATCACCGGGGTGGGATGTTCCCGACCCCGGTGCTGGAGGAGTTCGAGTCTATTCATAACGGATCTCCTGGAGGGGCAGGCGCGGGACGGGGGTGGAGCGGCTCGGGTCGGCCCGCTCGGGCGAGTCGGCCCGCGGATCGTCCTGCAGGGTGGGGGTGATGAGCACCACCAGTTCGGTCTGCTCGTTCTGGAACCGCTCTGAGCGGAACAGGCCACCGATCACCGGCAGTTTCCCCAGCCCCGGCACGCGACTGACCGCCCGCGACTGCTGCTCGTCGATCAGACCGGCGATCAACAGCGTCCGGCCGCTCGGTCCACTCATTTCGGTGATCGCGTTGCGGACCGAAAAGCCGGGTACACCGAGCACAGTGACGGACTCATCGACGTCGCTCACCTCCACCTCGATACGGGTGCGGATATGGGCGTCATCGCCGACCACCGGGGCCACCTTGAGCAGGATCCCGTAATCCTTGAACACCACCGTGGGATCCCCGTCGCCGTTCTGGATGGGGATGGGCACTTCGCCGCCGGCCTGGAATTCGGCGGCGGTCCCGCTCAGGGCCGAGAGCATGGGCTCGGCGATCACCCGGGCCTCGCCCGTCTGGCCAAGCAGATCGATCATCGCCGTCAGGCTCAGGCCCACGCCGAGATAACCGTTGCCCTTGCCGATATCGAGCGGCAGCGACTGGTTGGGCAGAAAATCGCCCAGCGCGCCGCGAAAGACATCGTTGGTCTCCAGGTCGGCGGCGTAGGCAAAGCTGATCGCGGGGGACTGCGTGGTCCAGTCAAGGCCGATTTCGCGCAGGGTCGAGGTGCGCAGTTCCACGAACCGCGCCTTGACCTGGACGCTGGGGGTGTCGCCCGCGGTCGTCGGATCAGTGAAGTCACCGAGCTGCGGATACGCTTCCACCAGGCGCTTGAAACGCGCCGCGTCGCGATCGGTGGCCGGGCGTCCGGTCACGAAATAGGCGGCATCGATCCGCTCGAGGTGGATGCCGTCAATGCGCCCGGCGAGCTGCTCAAGCTGGCGGTCACGCGGGGTGTCCGGGGCGGGTTGGACTGTGACCGGCAGATGCCGCGGCGGCGCGTCCCGGGACCAGATGCGCAGATCCGTCCGGCCGACAGCGCGGCCCATCAACAGGATGCCATCGCCGTCGCCGAGCACCTCGACTTCGGCGAGTTCGCCGTCGCCAAGCGCCACGCGGACCACATCGCTCGCCTCAATGAGCCGTGAGTGCCCGACATCCACGCTGACCGCGGCGGCGGGCAGTATGACCATCAACCCGAGGGCCGTGGCGATGGCCCAGCACCAGCGCCTGATGCGCCCCGGTTTCACGGCTCACCCCCGATAATCAGTTCCACCGCGGGAGTCGCTTCGCCCGACTGTGTCCGGGTGATCGCTGCGGTGTCGATGCGATAGCCGGCGACCGGTGCGTCGTCGCGGCCAGCGCGCAGGACGACATGAATGCTGCCAATGGCGAGGGCCTGCGTGATGCGGGCGGCCTCCACCGGTGAGACGGCGAGGGTGAGGTCATCATAGCCGGGGCGCCGGGCACGGTCCTCGCGGGCTGCAATCCGCGCGCCGGTGGCGAGGATCGGGATGTCCGCGAGCAGAGGCAGGGTGGCGCGCTCGCCGTCCTCGCGATGGGTGAGCATCAGGTCGACGCGGTCACCGGGGCTCAGCAGCCCGGCGATCTCCGCGCCGCCGGACACCGGAATGGTAATGGCCCGATCGCCGGGGGTGATCTGATCGGCCAGTCGGGCGCGGTCCGAGTCGGCGACGTGCACCGGCAGAATCGCCCGACCCGCGCTCAGGTCATGGGTGAGGGTGCGCCCGGCGATGCGCCCCCAGGCGCTGTCAGCGATGGCGCGTTCGTGGACAAAGCGCACCGGCATCTCGCGCACGGCGACATGATCCTGGGTCAGACGGGTGCCCTCGGGCAGATCGTCGCGGGCGACGATTACCGACCGGGTGGCATGCGTTGAGCGCAGTTCGGCTTCGATCGCCTGAGCGCGTTGCTCGAGATGGCGGTCGCCGGCCCAGACACCGGCACCACCGGCCAGCAGCGCCCCGGTCACCAGCAGGACGCCGCGTTTGAGGGGAGTCATGATCATGGCCTTCTCCCGGGACGGTTCATAACGGAATGGCCAGCGACCAGAGGGCCTGGTCGGTGTGGGTGGCAAACGCCTCGATCAACCGATCAATGCCCGACCAGATGCCCATCAGCCCGGCGATGACCGCCAGATACTCGGCGCTGCTCATGGTGTGCCCCCTGGCGTGACCCGCTGCGCCAGTACCAGGGTCTGACCGGAGCGGCGTAGCAGCTCAACTCGGATCGCTTCCCCGTCGCGATGCAGCCGTATGCGCCGGCGCCCGGCAATGCCCGGGCCGTCGACATCGGATCCCCGCCAGCCGGCGGCTTCAAGCGTCCGGATCAATGCCCGGGCGGCCGGCGCGGGCCCCAGGGCGGTGCGGGCGTGCACCGAGGCGCCGGCGGCATTGCGACTCTGGAACTCGATCTCGAACCCTGCGGGCAGGGGCAGATAGGGCCTGGGGGCGGGCGGCTCGGCGGTGTCGAGGGGCATCAGGCTGATCATCACGGCATGCCCGGCACCGTCCGACCTGACCGCGAGGCGCCGGGAGAATGTGTCGCTGGCCTGCCAGACCGTGTCGTCACGTCCGTCCCCATTGGAATCGGTCGCCTGCAGGACACCCGGATGGGCCTGCCAGTCCTGACGATATCGCGCCATGAGGCCATCGAGCCCGGTCTCGGTGGTATAGGCGAGCGTGCACATCGGAAGTCCGCCGATCATCACGCGGGCATCCCGCAGCACCTCGCTGGCATCGGCGGTCATGCTCAGGCCGTCGAGCTCGCCGGCGCAGGCGTTGCGCGCATCGATCTCGGCCGCGAGCAGCAGACCGGGCAGCATGCCGAGCCAGTGCCAGCGGGGCCGTCGTGACCGCTGACGACGCTCAGCGCCGCGTTGGCAAGCGGGCCGGCGGGGGAATGAAATCGGTTGCACTGGCATCACGTCCTTCCTTGAAAACAAAAAATCGACCGAGGACCTGGGCGGGTCTGGAGAGCGCATCAACCGGTTCGCTGGCGACGATCTGCTGCAGGCGCTGCTCAAACTCATCGTCCGTAGCGGCCTGCCAGACCCGGGGCGAGAGCCCGCCCATGGCCGTGAGGGCGACCGGCGGGCGGTCGTCGCCCGACTCGAGGACCGGGCGGACCTGCAGGGTGACCCGATCACCGCGCAGGCCGGTGCGCTCAAGACCGAGCATGTTCCCCGAGAGTCCGACAAAGGAGGCGATTGACGGGGTTGACGCGCCGTAGGCGAGGCTGCGCACGGCACGGCCTGCCACCGGCAGGCGGGATGGCGTCTGACCGGTCGGCCGCGAGTGGTGCGCGTCATCGTCGATGCGCAATGCGCCCCCGGCATCCCGCCAGAGTGGATTGCGACTCGGCCCCTGGCGCCGCAGTGGCTCGATGGCCAACAGCGGGGCATGGTCATTGCCAAACACCCGATCCTCGATGGCGAGGTCGCTTTCGGCAGCGGCGGTATCGCCGGCGAGGCTCTGCCAGGCGGTGTAGCGGGCGGCGGCATGGGTGGCGCGGTCCATGTCGGCGAGTCGGCCCAGGTAGTCCATCGCCACAAACGCCGGGATCAGCGCCACCAGGCCGACCAGCGATTCGGTGATCGCACTCCCCGATTGACGGCTCATGGCAGGCCCGGTGCTTCAAGGCGGGTCAACGACGCCTCCCAGAAGGGATTGAAAAGCGTGGCCGGGCGCTGCCGGTCGGGGCAGTGCCGGCCGCAGTCATCCGGGACGCGATAGCGCACCTCGCCAATGCTGATGTGGGCGTTGATCGAATCGCCGTCGGCGTCGCCGGGTAGCGGTGCGGTGACCAGCGCGGGAATCCGGACCAGGCTTTTGTCCCGCGGCGGCTGGCGAAGCCGTGTATAGCGGCTGACGCCGATGTAATTCCCGGCCAGCCGATCGGCATCGGCACGACCGCGCGCCAGGGTGGACCATGACTCCCAGCTCATCTTGCGCCAGTCGAAAAAGCTGACCTGCAGACGATCGCCGGAGCGCCAGCCGCCGGCATCGGTACGCGGGGGCTGTTGGGTCACGCCCTGTTTGCGGAACCGCACCACCCGCAGAATGGAGCGATCCCAGTCGCGGCCGCCGGCACCGAACCGCGGCCGCCCGGACCGGGCGGGGCCCCGAAGCCAGCGGCTCAGGCGGCGGTCGTGGTTGATCGTGGATCGCAGCACGCGCTGGAAATAGCCGTCGTCCCGCCTCGGCGTGACGCCTTCGAGTTTGAGGTAGGCCGATACCTGCCGACTGAGGAGGCGGGCGTCCATGGCCGTGGCGTAGGGGCGGGGGATGGCATCGATGGCGCTTCGCTCATTGACCTGGAAATCGTCCCCGTAGCGCTCCACCACACGCTGCATGACCGCATCGACTCGCCCCGGTCGGAGCCCGTTACGGGCCCCGTACTGCGCAAGCGACAGCAGGTCCATGTAACGGTCGGCGCTGACGATGTAGCCGCCGGCCGCGATCGATGCGGTCTTGATCGCGGCGTCGATGAGTCGCTGCGCCTCGCGGGCGGCCACGCCGACATAGGGCAGGAACTGGGCATAACGGGAGATCTGGCGCGACGCCTCACCGCTGTAGCGCAGCCAGCTGATGGTGGCCACCAGATGGCCCACGGCGATGTGACTCGCGATCAGGCTGCGGTTGGTGTAGGCGATCAGGTTGAGTCGCCGGGCCGTCCAGCTCGCACCGCTGTAAGCAGCGGCGTCGGCGGCATTGACCACCGCCGACTCCTGCCCGATGCCGCGGATCGAGCGGTGCGTCAGCACGATCGCGGCGGCCGCGAGGGCGAGGGTGGCCAGAACCACGGGCAGGATCTGGCCACCCTGGCGGTCAGTTCTGCTCATTGAAATTCTGCAGCGTGTCTTCCTGACCCGCCCGGTCGGCCGCGCGCTGTGAGTTGTTGTCGGCCTGGTCGACCTGGTCGCTGCCATCCTGACCGGCCATCTCCCGGGCCATGGCGGCGGCCTGGCTGGAAATGGTGTCGCCGAAGGCCGAGAAAATGCCGATTCCGGCCACCGCGATGAGTGCGGTGATGATGATGTACTCCGACATCCCCTGACCGCGTTGGCGATGAATGCGACGGGTGGACGGGCGGACCGGCGGGTGTGGGCGTTGGATGGGCATGGCGCCTCCTTGACTGGGCGTTGAAAAGGCCGTGTATCGATCAGCCTAGAAACAATCACCGAAGGCGCGAAGTACCGCTGGTCGGGGGGTGCAGGGATCCGGCCGAGCGGCAGCGCTCGGGGCGATCAACGGTGGCGAGCCAGCGGATCCCGGGCGCATCCGCCGCCTCACCGGGCAGCCACCGGATGGCAAGTAGGCCGTGGGGAGTGGGTTGCAAGCCGTAAGCCGGCGGGCGGATGTCATTGACCGAGGCGTTCATCGCCATTAGTCCGGTCTGCTCGCAGAGCCATACTAGCGCCCGGTCACGGGCCGCCGGGACAGCGTCGGCGTTGTGGCCAAGGCCGTACGCCCGGGTGAGTCGGGCGATGGCGGCGCGGTGCGAGGCACCCTCATCCGGGGCGATGGGTCCGTCGGCCACATCGGCGACGACATCGTCAGCCGCTGGTGGCGCGGGCAGGGGCAATGTGGCCACCGCCTGCACACCCCCGGGGGCGAGGCGGCGTCGGCGGCCGTCCGGGTGCAACACCATGCTCGGCCCGCCGTGGGCGACGACAAGGATCGGCACACCGCTGCGCGCGGCCTGCAGATGCACGCTGCGCCGATGCAGTCCCCCGAGGCTCGCCAATCCCGCTGTCGGCAGGTGGGCCGGGTTGACGATCAGGCGCGGCCCTCGGGCGACGGCCCGGTCCACGGCGCGGGGGTGGCTGGCATCCGAGCAGATCAGCACTTCGAGGGCTTGCAGGTCGTTCCGGTCCGGCTGGTCGGTTGTGCTAAGGGCCGCTTCGGCGAACGGCAGGGGAAAGGCCTTGGTCCATCGCCCGGTGGGGGCGTTGCGCACCTTGACGCCCGGGGTGATCGACACTTCGCTGCGAAGCTTTCCAGGTTCGAGGTAGCGATACCCATGCCGCAGGTGGATCATGCCGCCGGGTGGCCGCTGCCAGGGCGGCGGCAGCAGGACCGGGGACGCCGCTTCCGGCCAGACGACCCATCGTGCCTCGATCCGGGCAAGCGCGGCGTGGGCGAGGGCGGTTGATGTGCCCGGGTCGTCGTCAAGCGTCTGGACAATGGCGATGCGCGGCGCGTCGGACGGTGCGTGGGGCGGCGGATCCACCGGGATGAGGATCATGGGCGCGAGGCCCAGCGCGATCAAGGTTGGCATCAGCCAGCTTCGGGGCCGCGAGCGTATTCCGCCGGCCATGAGGGCGACGGCCAGCCCGGTCTGCCACAGCCCCAGGGCCGCATCCGCAGTGATCACACCGCCCGCGTCCACAAGGCGGAACGGTACCACCGATGGCGGCAGGAAAAGGCTCAGCGAGATCGGGATCCCCACCGACCGCAGCCCCGCAAGCAGGCCGATCAGCCCCACCATCGCACCCACCAGGCGCCAGGAATGGGTGACGCCGTGGCGATCCGCCGCCGCCAGGGCCACGACGATGAACGCCGCGAGAACCGTGAGCATCACTCCGATCGCGAGGGCCGGCTCCTGGCCCGCGACGGGGCCCAGGGCCATCCCCATTGGCAGTCCCAGTGCGATCAGGGTGTTGCGCACCCGCGTCCGTCGCGACTGACGCATGCCCATCAGCCACGGAACCAGCCAGACCAGTCCTGCGGGCGGGAAACCCACCGGTGGCAGTGCCGCCACGGCGAGCAGGCCGGCGAGGAACCCCGTCATTGCGGCGTTACTCGGGTGCGGGCGGGGCCTCGCCGAGGGCGTCAATCGCCCGGCGCAGGTCCACGAGCGCCGGCCGGCCGGCACTGACCGGAGCCAGTCGTTCGTGCTGCCCGAGCCGCCGGCGGGCCTGCTGGAGATGGACGACCGCGAGGTTGTAAGTGGCAAGGACGTGACCCGGGTCGCGGGCGAGCGCGGCCTCGAAGTGCTCGATGGCGTTATGGGAATCACCGGCGCCGTAGGCAATCAGTCCGAGCTGGAAGTGCGGTGACACAAGCTCGGGGGAGCGCTCGATCACCGCTTCATAGCCCTGCCGGGCGCGTTCGGGATCGCCGTGCTCCAGGGCGGCATCGGCGCGGGCAAGGCGCTCGATCACCGATGGGGCATTGTTGCTGGGCAGGGCCACACAGCCCTGGAGCAGTGCGGCCACCGCCAACAGGCGGACTGAGGTCCGGATGCGGCTCATGGGTAATCCCTGTTGCAGTAAAAGCGCCGGCCCGTGAGTGGGGGTGGCAGTGTGTCGGCGGCCATTTCGAGGGTGGCCCGGGTGCCCCGCGGCGCCGTGATCCAGCGGCCCGGCGGTACCCGCGATGTCACCCGCAGCACCCTGAGCTCGCGGTCAAGCTGGGCAATATCGATCGCAAAGCGCATGCCAAGGGTGTGCACCCCGCCCCGCGCGATCAGCAGCAGGCCGCAGTCGCTGGCGGGCGCGTCGCTCCGCCCGAGCAGTCCGATGAGACGGGGCACAAAGCGGTCGGCCACCTCCACCCGGATGCGCCGGGGTCCGCCGGGCGGGGGCATGAAAAGGCAGGTGGGCACGGCGCCGCGATGCTTCATAGCAGCCCGCCTTCCATGAACTGAAGGACAATCGGGAAACCGATGATCAAAAACGTGACCGGAAACAGCAGCCCCACCAACGGGGCGAGCATTTTCACCGGCGCCTCGTTGGCCTTTTTCTCGGCGGCCGCGAAGCGTTCACGCCGGCGTTGGGCGGCCTGGTCACTGAGCGTCTGGCTGATCGCCGCGCCGGTCTCCTCGGCCTGGGCGATGGCCGCCACGAAGCCGTGCACGGCACTCAGATCCACCCGCCGGGCCATGCGCTCGAGCGCCTCGAGGCGTGCCACACCCGTGCGCGTATCGCGGTCGATGCGCTGCATCTCCGCGCGCAGCGGCCCCGGTTCGAGATGCCGGGTGCACTGCGGCAGTGCCGCACTGAAACTCAGCCCGGCGCGGACCGAAAGCCCGAGCAGCTCGAGCAGTGCCGGGAACTGGCGGGCGATCAGGCGCTGTCGCCGCTGGCCCTGATCGCGCAGCCAGATCGCCGGATAGGCATAGCCCAGCACCAACCCTGCCAGTACCGAGCCGGCCCCGCCGGCGTCCAGCGACTCGAGTGCCGGCTGCAGGACCAGCGCGGCCACCATGGTGAGCACGGCCGTGAGCCCCCGCAGCACCAACCACTCGCCGGGCAGCACCGCATAGCCCATGCCGGCCCGGTCGAGTCGCGCGGCCAGGCTCTGGGGCGGGAACCAGCGCGTGGGATCGACCTCGGCGTGAATGAGCCGCGCCAGCGGCAGCAGCAGTCGGAACAGCCGCGGCGAGGGATCCCGCCAGCGATCCACCGCCGGGCCGCGGCGTACGCGCGCAAGCTCGGCGACGCCGGCCACGCCGCCCGCCGCCGCAAGCCCCAGCAGGCCCGCCGTCCATTGCGCGGCCGCCTCAGATATCAATGGCGACCACCCGGCGGATCCAGACCATCGCCATCGCCATGGCGACGGCCACGATCATAATGACCGCCCAGCCGAGGGGCTCGGTGAAAAGCCGCGCCATCATTGCCGGTTGCTGGAGATAGAGCATGCCGCCGATGCCGAACGGCAGCACCATCATCACCCGGCCCTGCATCCGCCCCATGGCCGTCAGTGCGGTGATGCGTTCTTCGACCTGGGCGCGCTCACGCAGTGTGATGGAAAGCGTATCGAGGGTATGGGCGAGATCGCCGCCCACGCGACGCGAGATCATGATGGCGTTTCGAAACAGCGCGGTCTCCTCGGCGGGCACGCGCTCGGCGAACCCACCCAGCACCGTCTCGAGCTCTTCACCCAGGCGCTGGCGGCTCAGCATCAGGCCGAACTCCTGGCTGAGCGGAGCGGGCTGGCGCCGCGATACCAGGGCCATGGCCCGACCGATGTTCGTCCCGGCGCGCAGTGAGCTGGCAAGGGTCTGCAGGGCATCGGGCAGCTGGCGGATGATCGCCCGGCGGCGGCGTTCGCGGATGCGGTGCACGCCGATGCGCGGCAGGGCCAGTCCGGTCAGCCCGGCGGCGACCGCCACCGGCCAGGGCAGGACAATGGCAGTGAGGGCGGCGAGCACCAGCCCCAGTCCCACAGCGATCTGCAGGAGGCGGCGGGCGGGCAGATCGATGAACTGCGCGCGCAGATCATCCTGCGCGGTCGCCTGAATATGCGAGCGATAGCGCTGAATGGCGGGTACCAGGCCACTCACCAGCGCCATCAGGGCAAGGCCGGCTGCCAGACAGGCGGCGATCAGGGCGAGCAGTGCGAAAGACATCATGGCCCCGACACTGCCGGGGCCCCGGGGCGGGTTCAACGACCGTTGGTCGATTCCTGGGCAAAGTACTGATCGACGAACGCCTCGAACGGGGGCTCGTCGCGGGCCTCCATGTCGGCCTGCTCGGCGCGTGAGCGGATCGCCTCGTCGGCGAGGCGCGCGCGCACCGATTCGTCCAGTGGCCACTGGCGGATGGTCTCGACATGCTCGGCCGAGGTGCGCAGGGCGAATTCGACGAATTCCTCGTTGCGCGCCCGCATGGCGGCGAGCACCTGCGCGGAGGGAGTCCGCGCGGCGTCGGCCACCGATGCCCGGTAATCGGCGAGGATGCGACTGTAGCGGCCGTCCTGGTGCACCTCGTCGAGGAGTTCCGCCGGGCCGGTCATCGCGCCGAGTAACTCATCCGCCCAGTCCCGCAGGCCGACCCGCTCGCCATCGCCGCGGTGCAGGGTCAGGTTCGGGTCGCGCCCGTGGCGGGCGACAAGGCCCTGATTGGCATTGATGTGGTGCTGCTCGAGGGCGTTGATCGGTGGACTGTCCTCGAGCAGACAGAACACCAGGAGGGTCTCGAGAAAGCCGATCTGATCGGCGTCGATGCCGATCGGGTTGAACGGGTTGAGATCCAGCGCACGGATCTCGACATACTCGACGCCGGCCCGGTTGAGCGCGCAGGTCGGCGGCTCGCCGGACTGGGCGAGCGCCTTGGGTCGGACGAAGCTGTAGTACTCGTTCTCGATCTGCAGCACGTTGGTGTTCAGCTGGCGCCAGACGCCATCAACGAGCGTGCCGATGCGCGCGTATTCCGGATCGGGGGTGCTGATCGCCGCCCGCAGGCTGGCCACGTAGGCGTCGAGGTTGTTGTAGTCGATCTCGAGGGCGGCCTGGGCGTTGTTCTTATAGCCGATATCACTCATGCGCAGGGACGTCGCATACGGCGTGTAGAAGGTGTTCGCCGAGAACGATTCGAAGTCCAGGTTGCGACCGCCGGTGAACGACTTGCAGATCGCCGGTGAGGCGCCCATCAGGTACGGCACCAGCCAGCCATAGCGCTGGAAGTTGCGGATCAGCCGAAAGTAGAAGTCCGAGCGGAAGGTGGCGAAGTCGCGCCGGTCGTCCTCGCGCGCCTGGACCGAGCGCAGGAACGCCTCGCTGAACGAGTAATTGAAATGGATGCCGGCGATCGCCTGCATGGTCCGCCCGTAACGCCAGTCCAGGCCGTGGCGGTAGACATGCTTCATGCGACCGATGTTCGAGTCGCCGTAATCGGCGATGGGAATGCTTTTATCGCCACCGACGATACAGGGCATGGAGGTGGCCCAGAGCAACTCGTCGCCGATCTGATCGACGGTGTAGCGATGCAGACCGGCGAGATGCTGCAGTGCCGCCTCGCCATTGGTGTAGGCGGGGGTGACCAGCTCGAGCAGCGCCTCGGAGTAATCGGTGGTGATCTCCGGATGACACAGCGGTGAGCCGAGCCCCTCGGGATGCGGCGTCTGCGCGATGTGGCCGGCGGGCGTCACCCGCAGGCTTTCCTTTTCCAGGCCATGGCGGCTGCCGGCGAGCAGACCGCGCTCGCCATGGGCCTGCAATCGTTTCACCCGACGCTCGGCGCTACGGTTCATGGTGTTGGACTACTCGATTCCGAAAGCCGCGATTGTGCCGATGTCGAGCGTCATTTGGAATGGCATGTTGCGGTGCGTATCGCCATACGGCGCGGGCGGCGGGTACCGTGCAGCCATTCACTGTGCGATATCCGGAGGATCACGGCATGACGAGAACGGCACTGGTAACCGGAGGGACCCGGGGCATTGGGGCCGCCATTGCGCGGGCGCTGCGAGACTCGGGCCATCAGGTCATCGCGACCTATCAGGGCAATGACGAGGCCGCGGCGGCGTTCACACGCGATACCGACATCCCGGCGCGCAAGTGGGACGTCTCCGACTTCGCGGCCTGTCAGCAGGGCGTGGCCGACGTGGTGGAGACCTATGGCTCCGTCGACGTGCTCGTCAACAATGCCGGCATCACGCGGGACGCCACCCTGCACAAAATGGAGGAGGCGGACTGGAACGCGGTCATCACCACCAACCTGAACTCGGCGTTCAACATGACCCGGGCGGTCATCAATGGGATGCGCGAAGCCGGCTTCGGGCGGATCATCTCGATTGCGTCGATCAACGGCCAGAAGGGCCAGATGGGGCAGGCCAACTATGCCGCGGCCAAGGCGGGACTGATCGGCTTCACCAAATCGGTGGCCCAGGAGAATGCCCGTCGGGGCGTGACGGCCAACGTCGTCTCACCGGGCTATATCAGCACGGAGATGGTGGCCGCGGTGCCAGAGAACGTCCTTGAGAAGATCGTCGGCCAGATCCCGGTCAACCGCCTCGGCGAGGCCGAGGAAGTCGGTCAGGCGGTGGCCTACCTGGCGAGCGACGGGGCGGGGTTCGTCACCGGCTCAACGCTGAGCATCAACGGCGGCCAGTGGATGGCCTGATCGCCTCAGTGTGAGGCGTTGAAAAGGCTCGGCCCCTGTTCGTCGATCAGGCGCCGTGCCTTCTCCAGCGTCACTTCGGCGGCCATCTCCTGGCTGCCATGGACATCCGCGCGCACGAACGTGGTCGTCAGCGTGGTGCCGTCCCGATCCATTGAAATCTGTCCGCTGACCCGCCAGCCGCCGGGATCCTCGCGCGGCGTCGCGCTGATCGTGTAGCCCTGATAGGTGGTCTCGGCCACCACCCTGGGGGGATTGTCGCCGCCGTTGCGACCCATCATGCTGCGCATAAATCGTATGATCATGACCTGACAATGCCCATCACAACGGTGGCGATCAAGGGAGCGACGCGCGGATGACGACCATGGCGGATCGACTGACGTTTCTGAAGGGATTCCTCCAGCGACCCCGTGAAGTGGGATCGGTGGTGCCCAGCTCGCGCTTTCTCGAACAGCGCCTGCTTCGCGTGATTGACGCCGCCCATGCCCGGACGCTGGTGGAACTGGGGCCTGGTACCGGCGGGACCACCCGCGCCGTGCTGAAAGCCCTGCCGGCGGATGCCCGGCTGCTCGCCATCGACACCAACCCCGCGTTCGTCCGCGAACTGGCGGGGATCCGTGACCCGCGCCTGCATGTGGCTGAGGGCAGTGCCGCTGACCTGGCCACGCTGATCCGCCAGCACGGGCTGACGGCGCCGGATATCGTGTTCTCGGGCATTCCCTTCTCGACCCTGCCGGAGGCCGTGGCGGACGGCATACTCGAGTCGGTCTGGGCCGCCCTCGCACCGGGCGGGCGGTTCACCGCCTATCAGTTCCGCGATGCCGTGTGTCGGCAGGGACGCCGGGTGATGGGCGAGCCACTGGTGGAGTGCGAATGGGTGAATCTGCCGCCCATGCATTTCTATTCGTGGGACAAGCCAGAGCGCGCCGGCAGGCGTCGCGCCAGTGGCAGCGCCACCGCGCCGTAGATCAGGATCGGCACCACCGAATAGCGCGCCGCCCCCAACCAGTCGCCGACCAGCCCGCCCAGCAGCGGGACAAAGAAGTTGGTGATGGCGCCGACGGCGAACATGCCGGCGGCCAGCGCGGCTGTGGCATTACCGCGGGTATAGAGCGGCGGCAGGGCGACCAGCAGGATCAGCAGCAGGCCGACCGACAGACCCGTGGGGATGAGCGCGGTCAGCGCCGGCCAGCCCGCCAGGAACAGGAAGCCGCTGAGTCCCAGCAGACTGACGAGCATCAGTACCTGCAGTGGCCTCGGGTGGCCGATCCAGCGCTGGCCCACGGTGAACATGATCAGCGAGGCCGCGATCTGCGTGGTGTTGAACAGCGTCAGCGCGAGGGGCAGCAGTTCGGCCTCGCCGCGGCCCTCGAGCACGGTGCCCATATAGGCATTGACGCCAAAGAACACCGATCCACTCGCCCCCAGCAGGATCCCCAGCTTCCAGACCAGCGGCCGGCGCCAGTCAGGCAGCCAATGCCCGGTGTCGTTTTCAAAGGCCCGCGAGGGACGGCTCAGCAGCCGGATGCTGAGCGCCGGGATCAGCGCGGGCAGCGACCAGAACAGCAGCGTCAGGCGCCAGTCGCCGCCGGCCAGGGGGAGCATGACCGGCAGCGTCAGGGTGGAGCCGATGACCTCGCCGATCAGCATGCCGTTCATGTAAATGGCGGTGCCCATGGCAATCCGCGATGGCCACCATTCGGTGAGCAGCGTCGGCAGCGCCGGCTGGATGCCGGCAATGGCGATGCCCATCACGGCGGTGGCGATGAAAAGCGTCGGCACGCCACCCAGCCCCCGCGCGGATGAGCTCAGGACCACCAGAAGCAGGGCAGTGATGAGGGTGCGGCGGGCGCCGATGCGGCTGATCAGCCACGAGGCGCCAAGCCCCGCCACCGCGAGCATCAGGATCGGCAGGGTGGTGAGCGCGCCGGTGGCCGCCTGTCCCAGATTCAGATCATCGGCGATGCGGGGCGCGAGGGGCGGGGCGACGAGCACGGTCAGGCGCAGATACAGGCCGGTCAACCAGAGCAACAGCATGACGATGGGCGTTGATGGTGTTTTCGACGCGTCGGTGTCCATGCATTCCCCGGGCATTAAACGCTAGACTCTAGCACCGAAAGGAGGTCTTTCATGCGGTGGTTGAGTGATCCCAATGGTATCCAGTGGAGTGTCGACGTGCTGTTCGGTTCCTACGGGACCTATTACCTCATGTTCAGCCCCGGGCCGGGCGAGCACTCCGGGCAGCCGCGCAAGCTGGCCATTGCCGCGGACTCGCAGCGCGAGGCGGCGGCCGCGCTGGACGCCATGGATGAGGCGGCGCTCGTCGCCGCGCTCGCCGATTCCACCGACTTCAACGAAACCTCGCCGCTGGGGTTCTAGCGCGATGGACGGGGGTTATCCCGGCGGCGTCATCGACCTGCGCCTGCATCGCCCGCAGACCCGGCTCATGCTGGTCGAGCAGACCCTCGCCGCGCTGCAGCCGGGCGAGGACATCCTGCTGGTGTTCCGCGAGCGCCCCGCGCATCTGCCCGACTATATCCGCGCCCAGTATCCGGATCGCTTCGAGGTGACCGCCGTCGACACGGGCCCGGAAGTCTGGAGCCTGCGCGTCCACCCCCTCGACACGGACGCCTGAGATGCGGGAGCTCGAACACAGCCATCGGCCCGAGGACATCCGCCATCGCCTGGAGTCGGGCCGGCGCACCAGCTACCTGCGCGACGCCATTCTGGGGGGCATCGATGGCTGCGTCACCACCTTCGCCGTGGTGGCCAGCGTCGCCGGCGCCGGACTGCCCGGCCTGATCGCGTTCAGCCTGGGGCTGTCGAGCCTGATCGCCGATGGGTTCAGCATGGGGGTAAGCAATTACCAGGGCGTGAAAAGCGATCGCGATGCCGTCGAGCAGGCCCGGGCCACGGAAAACAGCCACATCCGCGAGGTGCCGGACGGCGAGCGCGAAGAGATCCGCCAGATCTTCGCCCGCAAGGGCTTCGAGGGCGAGGTGCTCGAGGAGATCGTCGAGACCATTTCCGCCGACGAATCACTCTGGGTGGAGACCATGCTGCGCGAGGAGCACGGGCTCGACCTCGAGGGGGCGGAGCCGCTCCGCGCCGCGCTGTGGACGTTCGGCGCCTTCGTCATCGTGGGCGCCATTCCACTGCTGCCGTTCATGCTCCCGCTGGTGGGCGTGGACGTCGCATTCGCCGTGAGCAGCGTCCTGACGGCGGTCACGTTTTTCGGCATCGGCTTTGTCAAAGGCGTTATTCTGGGCGACGGCCATTGGCGTGCCGGCATCGAAACGCTTTTCATGGGCGGTGGCGCGGCCGTGATCGCCTATCTCGTCGGCGGCATTTTCGAGCCGATGATGACTGAGATGGGATTGGCCATATCGGGTTAAATCGACAAGGAGAGAGCATCATGTCCCGTCAACCCAAGATCCTGATCGTTCCGGTGGATGGCTCCGAAGGCGCCAGTGCGGCGGCCGAGTATGCGCTTGGTCTGGCACAGGCACTGGATGTGCCGGTCCGCCTGCTGTACGCCTTTCCCCGTGATCCGGTCGACATGTTCGGCATTCCCACCGAGGCGCCCGGCCCGGAGGAGCTGGAATACTTCTCGCCCGAAGCCTTCGAGCGCCTGCGCGATCAGAGCGCCGAGAAGGCGTTCGCCGCCACCCGCGAGGTGCTGGGTGAGACGGCTGTCGAGATCCAGGAGCAGATCGTCTCGGGCCATCCCGCCGAGGCCATCGTCGCCCATGCCGCCGCTGAGGATCAGCCCCAGGTGGTCATCGGCAGCCGCGGCCTGAGTGGCTTCAAGGAGTTTCTCCTTGGAAGCGTGAGTCAGCGGGTGCTGCATCAGGCCGACTGCCCGGTCACCGTGGTGCGCTGACCCGGCGTGACCGTCCCAACCGACAACGGTCTGGCGGAACGGGTCAGGCGTCTCGCCACCGGTCTTGGCGACGCCGGCCAGCGACTGGTGACGGCCGAGTCATGCACCGGGGGCTGGATCGCCAAGGTGTGTACCGATCAGCCCGGCAGCTCAGCCTGGTTCGAGGAAGGACTCGTCACCTACAGCAATGCCGCCAAGCAGGCGCGGCTTGCGGTGCCGGCTGAGACTCTGGCCCGACACGGCGCGGTGAGTGCCGCCACGGCCGAGGCAATGGCCCGGGGCGCGCAGGCCGGTATCGCCGGGCGGGTCGCCGTCGCCACCACGGGTGTCGCCGGTCCGGGCGGTGGTACGGCCGGTAAGCCGGTGGGGCTTGTCTGGTTTGCCTGGGGCCTGCCCGCGGGGCAGGTGGTCAGTGAGGCAGTGACCTTTAAAGGCGATCGTGATGCCATTCGCCATCAGAGTGTGGTGCATGCCCTCGATGGGCTGCTGATGCGTTTTCCCACCGCCTGACGCGGCGGTCTGGCCGACGGCCGGGGTGGGCGGTTGGCCGGGACTATGGGACAATCAACGCATTATCGACAGCTTGTACACCCAGGGGTTGAGCATGGACGAAGATCGCAAGAAAGCATTGGGCGCGGCCCTCGGCCAGATCGAAAAGCAGTTTGGCAAAGGGGCGGTCATGCGCATGGGTGATGCCCGCGCCGTGGGCAACGTCCCGGTCATCTCCACCGGCTCGCTGGCCCTGGACGTGGCGCTTGGCATTGGTGGCATCCCGCGCGGCCGGGTGGTGGAAATCTATGGCCCGGAGTCGTCCGGCAAGACCACACTGACCCTGCAGGCCATCGCCGAGGCGCAGCGCGCCGGCGGCACGGCGGCGTTTGTCGACGCCGAGCATGCCCTCGACCCGGAGTACGCCCGCAAGCTTGGCGTGGACGTGGATGAGCTGCTGGTCTCGCAGCCGGACACCGGCGAACAGGCGCTCGAGATCGCCGATATGCTGGTGCGCTCAAGTGCCGTGGATGTCGTCGTGGTCGACTCGGTGGCCGCCCTCACGCCCAAGGCCGAGATCGAGGGCGAGATGGGTGACTCGCATGTCGGCCTGCAGGCGCGGCTCATGTCGCAGGCACTGCGCAAGCTCACCGCCAACATCAAGCGCTCCAACACCACGGTGATCTTCATCAACCAGATCCGCATGAAGATCGGCGTGATGTTCGGCAGCCCGGAGACCACCACCGGCGGCAATGCACTCAAGTTCTACTCATCGGTGCGTATGGACATCCGCCGCATCGGGGCGATCAAAAAGGGCGACGAGGTGATCGGCAACGAGACCCGCGTCAAGGTGGTCAAGAACAAGATGGCGCCGCCGTTCCGGCAGGCCGAGTTCGAGATCCTCTACGGCGAGGGGATCTCCCGCGAGGGCGAGCTGATCGACCTGGGCGCCAAGAACGGCATCGTCGACAAGTCCGGCGCCTGGTACAGCTACAACGGCGATCGCATCGGTCAGGGCAAGGACAACGTCCGCAACTTCCTCAAGGAGCATCCGGAGATCACCGATTCCATCGAGCAGGCGCTGCGCCAGAAGCTCCTCGATCTCCCCTCGGATAATACGGCGTCGACGACCACTGAAGAGGGCGGGGCGAACGCCTGAGCACCATGAGCGACGGCGCCGGCGACCCCGCCGAATCGATCCGCGAGTGCTGCATCCGGCTTCTGGCCCGCCGCGAGCACTCGCGGGCCGAACTACAGCGAAAGCTCGAGGCGCGTGACTTCCCACGCGCCGATATCCCTCCCGTGCTGGACGCCCTTGCGGCGGAGAATCTCCTGAGCGATCAGCGCTTTGCCGAGATGTTCGCGAGAACGCGTTCGGAAAATGGCCAGGGCCCGCTCAAGATCCGAGCGGATCTGCAGGCGCGCGGCGTCACTGGCGCAGACATTGACCGCTCACTCGAACTTGTCGACGATACGTGGTTTGAACACTGTCGTGCCGCCTGGCAGCGGCGGTTCGGGCGCGCGCCTGCGGATCGGCGCGAATGGGCCCGGCAGGCCCGGTTTCTGGCCGGCCGCGGGTTTGGGAGCGAACTCGTGCGTCGCGTTCTCGACGCGGCGGCGGGCGACGATGACAACACAGACACTTGAAAGCGAATCGGCATGAATAAAAGCAGTGCAGCCATCCGTCGGGCCTTCCACGAGTTCTTTGCCGAGCGCGGTCACGAAATCGTGCCCAGCGCCTCGCTGGTCCCCGCCAACGATCCCACCCTGCTGTTCACCAATGCGGGGATGGTGCCGTTCAAGGATGTGTTCCTTGGCCGCGAACAGCGCCCCTACAACCGCGCGGTCAGTGCCCAGCGCTGCGTGCGCGCCGGCGGCAAGCACAACGACCTCGAGAATGTCGGCTATACCGCCCGGCATCACACCTTCTTCGAGATGCTGGGCAATTTCAGTTTCGGCGACTATTTCAAGCGCGATGCCATCCGCCATGCTTGGGCGTTTCTCACCGAAACCCTCGAGCTCCCCGCCGAGCGGCTGTGGGTGACCGTCTATGCCGATGACGATGAGGCGGCCGGTATCTGGCTCGATGAAATCGGCGTGGACCCGGCGCGTTTCGTGCGGATCAGCTCCTCCGACAACTTCTGGTCCATGGGGGATACCGGTCCCTGCGGACCCTGCTCCGAGATCTTCTACGACCACGGCCCCGAGGTGCCCGGGGGCCCGCCGGGCAGTCCGGACGAAGACGGCGATCGCTATGTCGAGATCTGGAACCTGGTGTTCATGCAGTACGACCGCGGCGCCAACGGGGCGCTGTCGCCGCTGCCTAAACCCTCCATCGACACCGGCATGGGGCTCGAGCGCATGGCCGCCGTCGCCCAGGGGGTGACCAACAACTACGACATCGATCTGTTCCGCCGGCTGGTGGACGCCGCGGCCGGGCTTGTTGGCACTGATGACCGCGCGTCGAGTTCGCTGCGCGTGATCGCCGATCATATCCGCGCCTGCTCGTTCCTCGTGGTCGATGGCGTGCTTCCGAGCAATGAAGGCCGCGGCTATGTGCTGCGGCGGATCATCCGACGGGCCGTGCGGCATGGTTACAAGCTGGGAGTCAGCGATCCGTTTTTCTGGCGGCTTGTGGAGCCACTGGTCGGTGAAATGGGCGAGGCCTATCCCGAATTGGTCGAGCATCAGGCGCTGGTGGAGCGCGTCCTGCGACTCGAGGAAGAGCGTTTCCGCGAGACCCTCGAGCAGGGGCTGCGGCTGCTTGAGACCGATCTCAAGGATCTCGAGGGCGACACCGTGCCCGGCGAGACCGTGTTCAAACTCTATGACACCTTCGGTTTTCCGGTGGACCTGACAGCGGATGTGGCCCGCGAGCAGGGGCTGCACCTGGACATGGAAGGGTTTGAGGCGGCGATGACGGCCCAGCGCGAACGCGCTCGGGCGGCCAGCGTGTTCCGTGCCGAATACGGCGGCGCGGCCGATTTTGGTGGCACCACCGAGTTCAGTGGCCACGCGGTCTATGAGGACGCGGCCGAGGTGATCGGGCTGTACCGCGACGGTGGGGCGGTGGACACCCTGGCCCCGGGGGACACCGGCATGGTCATCCTCGATCGCACGCCTTTTTACGCCGAGGCCGGCGGCCAGGTGGGGGATAGCGGTCATCTTGTTGCCAATGGTGTCGAGTTTGCGGTCGACGACACCCAGCGCTACGCTCAGGCGCGCGGGCACATCGGCCGCATGATCAGCGGTGAGCTGCGGCTTGGGGATGCCGTGGACGCCCGAATCGACGGCGCGCGCCGCGATCGCACCACCCTCAATCACACCGCGACCCACCTTCTGCATGCGGCACTGCGTGAGGTCCTCGGCGAGCATATTCACCAGAAAGGGTCATTGGTGGCGCCGGATCGGCTGCGATTCGACTTTGCGCACTTCGAGCCGATCACCGCCGAGCAGCGCCGCGAGATCGAGGCCCTTGTGAATGCCTGGATCCGGCGCGATCAGGATGCCGAGATTTTCGAGACGGGGTATGACGAGGCCATCTCCCTGGGCGCAACGGCGCTGTTCGGTGAAAAGTACGGGGATCGGGTGCGCGTGGTGCGCTTTGGTGATGTCTCCACCGAGCTCTGCGGGGGCTCCCACGTTGCGGCGACCGGACGCATCGGGTTGTTCCGTCTGATCGCCGAGGGCGGTGTGTCGGCCGGGGTGCGGCGCATCGAGGCAATCACCGGCGCCGACGCGGTGGCCCGGGTCCAGGCCGACGCTGCGACCCTCGACGCTGCGGCTGAGCGCCTGAAGGTCTCACCGGATAACCTGCTGGTGCGGCTGGATCAGGACATTGATCGGCAGCGCTCGCTGGAGCGCGAGCTCGGCCGGCTCAAGCAGAAGCTCGCCAGCCAGGCCGGCGACGAGCTGGCGGATGCCGCCACCGACATCGAGGGCGTCAAGGTCCTGGCCGCCCGGGTGGAGAACGCGGGCGAGTCACTGCGGGACACCGTCGATCAGCTCAAGAACAAGCTCGGGCGGGCCGTGATCGTGATCGCCGCCGAGGATGGTAACGGCAAGGTCCGTCTCGTGGCCGGGGTCACCAGTGATCTGACCGGGCAGGTGCGTGCCGGGGATCTCGTCAACCACGTCGCCACCCAGGTGGGGGGCCGCGGTGGCGGGCGGCCCGATTTTGCCCAGGCGGGCGGGAGTGATGCGGCGGCCCTGCCGGCCGCGCTCGATTCCGTCACCGACTGGGTGCAGTCACAGCTTCAGTCATAACAAGGGAACGGAATGTCGCTAGTTGTCCAGAAATTCGGGGGCTCGTCGGTCGCCAACATTGAGCGCATCGAAAACGTCGCCCGCAAGGCCATCGCCTCGCGCGATGCCGGTCATGACGTGGTCGTGGTGGTCTCCGCCATGAAAGGCGAAACCGATCGGCTCAACGAACTGGCCTACGGGGCCGCGCAGAACACCACGCCGCGTCCGCGTGAACTCGACCTGCTGCTGTCCACCGGCGAGACCGTCACCATTGCACTGCTGACCATGGTGCTCGAGCGCATGAACGCCCCGGCGCGCTGTCTCACCGGCGCGCAGGTCCGGATCCTGACCGACAGCGCCTTCAGCAAGGCACGCATCCAGGACATTGATGCCGAATCGATCCGCGAGGACCTGGGCGCCGGGCGGATCGTCGTGGTGGCGGGGTTCCAGGGCGTCGACGAAAACGGCTCGATCACGACCCTCGGCCGGGGCGGCTCGGATACCACCGCCGTCGCGCTGGCCGCCGCCCTGGAGGCCGACGAGTGCCAGATCTATACGGATGTGGACGGCGTCTACACCACCGATCCGCGGGTGGTTCCCACCGCGCGGCGCCTTGAACAGGTCACCTTCGAGGAGATGCTCGAACTGGCGAGTCTGGGCTCCAAGGTGCTCCAGATTCGGGCGGTGGAGTTTGCCGGCAAGTACCAGGTGCCACTGCGGGTGCTGTCGTCCTTTGAGGATGGCCCCGGGACATTGATCACGATGGAGGGACAGAATATGCAGCAGGGCAGTATGGAAGAGCCCCTGATCGCCGGCATCGCCTTCAACCGCGATGAAGCCAAACTGACGATGATCGGCGTGCCGGACACGCCGGGGATCGCGACTCAGATTCTCGGGCCGGTGGCGGATGCCAACATTGAAGTGGACATGATCGTGCAGAACATCAGCAATGATGGCCTGACCGACTTCACGTTCACCGTCAATAAGTCGGAATATGACCGTGCGCTGGAGATTCTCCGCCGACAGGCCGAGGTGCTGGGTGCGCGCGAGGTGTTCGGTGACAGCAGCATCGTCAAGCTCTCGCTGGTGGGCGTGGGAATGCGCTCGCATGCGGGCGTGGCGAGTCTCATGTTCAAGGCGCTTGCCGCCGAAGGCATCAATATCCAGATGATATCGACCTCCGAGATCAAGATCTCGGTGGTTACCGACGAAAAATACCTCGAGCTCGGCACCCGGGCGCTTCACAAGGCCTTTGAGTTGGATGACCGCAGCGGCAAGACCGTGCGGGTTGAAGGCCAGTCCGACTGAATGCGGGGGAGACAGCCCCCGCCTCAGAATATACAATTATGCTTTGGCCTAAGTAGTCCGACCGGAAGGGAATCATTGCAAGGCTATGCGAGTCCGACGTATAGGTGGCCGCAATAACAACGAGGAGTCGTCGGAATGCTTATTCTGACCCGCAGGGTGGGCGAGACCCTGATGATTGGCGACGACGTCGCCGTGACGGTGCTGGGCGTGAAGGGCAATCAGGTCCGCATCGGCGTGAAGGCCCCGAAAGATGTCACGGTCCATCGTGAGGAGATCTACGAGCGCATCCGCGAAGAAGACGAGGGCAATGCCACCGGCGATGCGGGCTCCGAGGATCGCTGATCACCGAACCGGGCCGGTTTACGCCGGCCGGCCTGTTCCCGTATCCTACGCGTTCAATTGGAGAGGTGGCCGAGCGGCTGAAGGCGCTCCCCTGCTAAGGGAGTAAGGGCTTGATCGCCCTTCGTGGGTTCGAATCCCACCCTCTCCGCCAGACACAAAAAAGGGGCCGCAGGCCCCTTTTTTGTGTCTGATAGAAAAGGAGGGTTCGAACCCACGAAGAAACAGATGATGGGTTCGACCAACTGCCATCAGGCAGTTGGGACGCGTCGCGCAGCGATGCGCCCGAAGGGTGAGGCCCGCAGGGCCGAATCAATCCCACCCTCTCCGCCAGACACAAAACAGGGGCCGCAGGCCCCTTTTTTGTGTCTGATAGAACAGGGGGTCGAACCCACTCAATTCCCCCCTCCAAAGTAGTGCGCCGGCGGCTGCGGCCTTCCGAGTAAAAACCCCTGCTGAATCGGAATCCCCAGTGACAGGACCGTCTGGCTGAGCGTTTCCGTCTCGATCCCCTCGGCGACGACATGGATATCCAGCGCCTCACACAGCATCCCGATGGAGCGGACGATCGCCCGTGACTTGGGATCATCAATCACTGCGGTGATGAGGGTCTTGTCGATCTTGACGTACTCGATGTCGAGCTCACGCAGTCGATATAGGTTGCTCTCCAGTGCCCCGAAGTCGTCCAGCGCGAGTGTCGTGTGCCGGCTGCGCAGTTCCTCCCAGGCGGTCTTGAGACCGGTGAGATCATCGCCGAAATGCCGCGGCAGCCCGCGCTCGGTGACCTCGATGATCACCTCGGGGCCATTGGGGCAATCCGCACCGAAATCGTAAGCGAACTGATCCGGGTCCTGCAGGTTGTTGAGATCCTCCAGCCCGATGTTGAAGGTGAGAAACCCAACGCCGGAGCGCGCGGCCTGCTGGGTCAGGGCACGCCGCATGGCCACGACATAGGCGTAATACTCATCATCCTTCATCACCTCGCGGAATCGATCAAGAAAGATCGCGGGCGGACGCATCTCGCCCTCGCAGTTCCAGCGGATCAGTGATTCGTAACCAAGTGTCTCGCCGGTGCCGACGTTGACGATGGGCTGGATGTGATACTCGAACTCGTGGGTTTTAAGCCCCTGACGGATCCGCAGATCGGTCACGAACGCGCCGGTGCTCTGCGAATGGGCGATGAACTCGGCGTCGGCGCAAACGATGCGTCCCCAGTCACGCTGTTTTGCATGCTTGAGAGCCAGGTCGGCCTCGGAGAGCCGCTGCGATAGCGAATCCTCCGGGCCGACGATTACGGCCCCGCCGCACACCTTGATCTTCTCGAGCTCCTCGATTTCGTCAAAGCGCACGGCATGCAGGGCCGTGGTAACGGCATGGCCGATCTGCTGGACCGATGCCCACTGTGTCGCGGGGATCATGATGGCGAAGTCGTCGCCGTCCAGGCGTGCCACGGCTGCGCGTGGCCCGAGGGTTGCCCGCAGCGTCCGGGCGACGATCTGCAGGATTCGGTCACCGATCGCCAGGCCATGGCCGGCGTTGATCGCTTTCATGTCGTAGAGATCGACCAGCAACAGGGCCTGGTGGAGGAATCGATCGCGGTCGCGGAATCGCTCATTGAACCCGAACCGTGACAGTTCGCCGGTCACGGGATCGACGTGGAGTTGTCTGCGCAGGCGGTTCTCGAAACGGGTCTGGATGAACAGATAGCCGCCGAAGATGCCGAGCACACACCACATCACGAACGACTCGAGCAGGAACTGCCGGAACCGCGCGTCGGTGCTGGCCTGCACGTGGGGGGCGTCGGTCCGCAGGGTAATGCTGCCCACCGTCCGCGTCCCAAAGGGAATCGAACTGGTGTAACCCAGCGCCGGAAAGCGCCCGCTGAAGCCGGTATCGCCGCTGGCGCTCTGAGGGCCTGTGGGATCAGCGAAAACGAGGGTCTGATCCTGCTTGCGTGCCCTGACCAGTACATCGCCCTGGTGATTGGCGACCACCACGACCCCGATGGTCGGCATCGTTTCCAGCAGGCGCAGCCGCTGCTCGATGCTGCTGCGATTGTTCAGCAGCACGCTCTGGCCGATCCGTTCGCTGAGAAGCTGGGTGGTCCGCTCGAGTGATGAGCGGACGTTGCGCTTCTCGGCGTCCACCGAATCGCGGTAGTTATCGTAGAAGGCGCCTGTAACGCCGAACCCAAGTAAAAGGATCAGCCCCAGCAGGAGCATCTGCACCCAGCGCAGATGGCGGATATGACGCCAGCAGGTTCGAAGGAAATCGAGCACTCGGGTGTCGCCTTGATTGGCTGCCATCATTGGATGGTCAACGACCGTATCTTATTTCACCCCGAGAGGTCAGCCTAAGGTAACGAACAGTTATCCGGGTTAAATGCTACCGGACCACGGCGGGAGCCAGGCGGCGAGGGCAGGGGGAGCGGTGATCGCCAGCCAGCCGGCAATGGCCAGATAAGGGCCGAAGGGGATCTCGCGCTGGCCGTCGATGCCCTTGAACGGCGCCTGAATCAATAAGACGACCAGCGCAGCGATGGGGGCCAACAGCAGCGTCGTCACCAATGCCTCGGGGCCACCCCAAGCACCAATCAGCGCAAAGAGCTTGAAGTCGCCATAACCGAGTCCATCGATGCCACGCAGCCATCGATAGGCCATGTTGATCATCCAGAGAGACGAATACCCCAACGCCGCTCCCAGGATGGCCAGAGTAGGGGAGATGAAGTCGGTGCCTACGCTGACAAGCAGCCCCAGCCAGAGGCCACTCAGCGTGAGCCGGTCCGGCAGCAGATGTGTTTCGAAGTCGATGACGGCCATCGCGATCATCAGCCAGCTCAGGACCAGCATCGCGCCGGTGAGCGGCTCGACGCCGAAACGCCAGACGATCCACGCGGTGACAAGCGCGGTGAGTACCTCGGTGAATGGATACCGCGCCGAGATCGGATTGCCGCAGTCCCGACACCGCCCGCGCAGGATCAGCCAGCTGATGATGGGAATATTGTCGCGAATGCGGATGGCATGTTGGCAGTGCGGGCAGTGCGACCCCGGCCAGGCGATGCCGGGCGGGGCCGGATCGTCGCCGGCAGGCGCGGTATCGGTCTGGCGGGCCTCATGCTCGATCTGCGCCGGCAGGCGGGCAATCACCACATTAAGGAAACTGCCGATGAGAGCGCCGATGAAAAAAGCCGTGACAACTACCGAGAGCACGCTAAACCTGCCTCAATCCGCGGTCTGGAATGTCCACACCACGTCTCCGCTCAGGCCTGACGAGGGCGTTTTACAGTCGCCCGGTGCGTCACCGAGCTCATCAAGGCCATTCACCTCGCCACCGACATCGAATCGCTCCGTTACGCACAACGATGCGGCGTTGTTACCCTGCCCTTCGCCGGGGTTGGCAACGATGCTGAGGTCGCCGTTTACGATCACACCGGCCAGTTCTATATCCGCGTTGGGATTGAAATTCAGGGTCGTGTCATCAGTGAAATAGACTCTGTCGTCCGGATCAGGCTTCTTCCCTTGCCCGGCGTTGAATTCGCAATCCGTCGAGTCTTTCTTGCATGCCTTGAGAGTGCCACTGTCGTCATACCCGTCCGGTGGGGATTGCGGTACTCCACCGCCGCTGCCGGGGACCCCATTCCGGTTATAGATGAAGCGGTATCCCCAACTGGTCTCACTCGAGGCGATCGCCCCGGTGTAGGTATCGCCATCTGAGTCCACAAATCCATCGTTCGGGAGGCTGTCGTCGAGATCGTCCTGCACGTCGCCGTCGTTGCGTCCATCGATGAGTGCAAGGCGGTATGAATCGGCGACGCCGAGACCGCGTAGCATGCGGATATCCTCGGTGAGCGTCACGGTGCGCTGCTGAAGAATGGTCATCAGGCCAGCCGTGATCGTTCCGATGCCGACAAGGACAACCAGCGTGATGATCAGGATGCTGCCGGCTTGGCCGTGCCTGGAGCGGCGGTCAGCGAGTGACATTATTGCGGATCCCTTTTGAAGGCACGCATCCGGGCGTCGTCGATTGACAGTTGGTAAAGCCGAAGGCTACTCGGTTGCAGTCGTTCGCATGTGAACTGATCGACATCGTCCACAAGGGATGCGCCATTTAAGAGCAGATCACCTGCATCCAGCTCGTAGCGCTGGCCGCCTATCTCAAGCGCATCCGCGTTGCAGGCGACCGACTCGCTATCGTCGCTGAGCCGGATTTCCTTACTCATTCGGGTCAGGGCATAGTCGATATCAACCTGCCGGGCGGTGGCATCGCTGACGGTCTGCCGGGTCTCGATCAGGTTGATGAGCGGTCGTGCGATGATCGCACCGATCACGCCGAGCAGTAGCAGCGTGATCACGACCTCAATCAGCGTGAAGCCGTCCGAGTTTTTCAATCGGTGAGGCAGGATGGAAGGATTCATGTCATGGGGTCCTAGTTTCCACCGCTTCCGTTGCTCGACCAGGACACAATCAGGTCGATCGAGCGCCCTGAAGTGATCGCGATTCGGAACTGGGTGGCGGCGCCTGAATCCCAGTTCGGGTCACGACATTCAATCCGACCCGATTGCTGGCCGGGAATGGCACAGACATCGGTCAGCGCCGTTACGACTTGCGGGTTGTTGACCCAGTTTCCCAGGTCCGTGGATGAAACCTCCCTCCACGTGGCCGGGCATGCATTCTGCGGCGCAGGTGTCGAGCCCGAACGGTCCCATTGCCCGGTTTCATGCGTCGCCAGAAGCGTCTCGTAGCAGGAGGCCGCATTGCGGACGTCGGCCCGCGTCTGATTATTGGTCTGGTTGATATTGAGCCCACCAGTCAGCAGCGAGGCGACCGCCGACGCCCCCAGGCCGATGAGCGCTAGAGTCAGTACAATCTCGATCAACGTGACGCCGCGTTCCCGGCGCCAGGGCATGGCGGGTAAGTTCATGGGCATGCCCCCTCGGTAACGGGACCGTTCGCGGAAGGTAAACAGGCCCTCAGGGTGTTGCCTCCACCGTCGATGGTGATCTCCACGGGGGGTTGGGGGCTTTCCACCGAGCCATTGCGATCATACGAAAACGCGACCTCGTCGGGTTCTACTGTCCATTGATTGGAAACCGCCCCCGTCAGATCGGCGGTCACTGTCACCGGACCATTCAGCGGCGGCAGCCGGTGCAGGGCCTGGGCACGGGCACGACGGAGTTCCGCAATGATGGCGTCACGGGCGGCGAGTTGTTCAGAAAGACCCTTACCGGCAAACTCGAAATTTCTCAGCCCCAGCGTCGCCAACACCCCCAGCACACCAATCACGAAAACGATCTCGATCAGCGTCAGTCCTGCCTGTCGGCCCATCAGAACGCCGAGCTCATCTGCCAGATCGGCATGAATATGCCCGCCGCCAGGACGAGCACCAGCAGGCCGATGAACCCGATCATGATGGGCTCAATGTACGAGGGCAGGCGCTTCAGGTCCTCATCCACTTCGCTTTCATAAAAGTCCGCGACCTGGTCCATCAGGTCGGCGAGCTGGCCGGTCTCCTCGCCCACGGCAAGCATCTGCAAAACCATTGGGGTGAAAAGCCCGCTGCGCTCGCAGACCGTGTGCAGGCTCTCGCCGCGCTCGATGCCGCTGCGCAGCCCGCGGATGCCCTGGCTGACATAGGCGTTATCCGTGGCATCGGCCACGGTGTCGATGGCGGTGAGCAGCGGAACGCCGGCGCGCAGGGCCATGGCGAAGGTGCGGGTGAACCGCGCCAGCAGGGCCCGGCGCATGACCGGCCCGGCAATGGGGATGCGCAGCTTGAACCGATCCCACTGCAGGCGCCCGGTGTCGCCGCGCAGGTAGTAGCGCAGTAGCAGGACGCCGGCCGCGGCACCCACCAGCATCGCCACGCCGTATTGCTGAGTGAACGACGAGGTCGCGAGGAGCGCACGGGTGGCGAATGGCAGCTGGGTATCGAGGCTTTCGAACAGATCGGCGAAGGTCGGAATCACGAAGACATTGACCACCACAAAGGCGCCGAGGATCGCGATCAGCACAAACGTGGGATAGCGCAATGCCGACTTGATGCGCTCGCGGGTCTGGCGTTCCTGCTCGAGGTTGTCCGCCATTTGGGTGAGCGCGCTCTCGAGCTGCCCGGACTGCTCGCCGACGCGCATCATATGAATGAAAAGCGGCGGGAACACATCACTGTGCTCGTTCATGCTGTCGGCCAGTGCGGTACCGCCCTCAAGACTACCCGCGACGGAGTTAAGCGCCTCTTTGAGCCGCTCCTGCTGGGCGTTCTCCGCCAGGCCGCGCAACGCGCGGATCACCGGGACGCCGGCATGCAGGAGCGAGCGGAAGTGGCGGGCGAAAATGATCAGATCATTAAGCGGAATGGGGCGTTTGAGATAGCGGGCGATGAGCTGTCCGACGTCGGTGCTCGCGCTCAGCTTCTGGCTGTCCGACTGCTGCAGCCACAGCGGTGTCGCACCCAGATCGAGGACATAGGCGGCGGCGCGGGACTGGTCCTCGGCGTCGACCTCGCCCTGGATGAGCTGGCCCTCGCTGGTGCGGGCCCGGTAGTTGAAGCGTGGCATGGTTATTCCGCCTCGCCGATGCGCTCGCCGAGCACGCGCACGACCTCGGCGACGTTGGTTTGACCGTGCTCGATGAACTCAAGCGCCATGCCCACCAGGGGGACATAGCCGGACGCGGACTGGGCGCGTTCAGCGAACGCCGCCACGTCGCGCTGGCGCAGCGCCTGACGCATGCCGGCGTCCACCTCCACGAGCTCGAAGAGCCCGATGCGGCCACTGTAACCCGACTGCTCGCAGAGGGGGCAACCGCGGCCTTCGTGGATCACCAGCCCGTCGGGGTCTGAGTGGCCCGCCCTTGTCAGCCAGGCGATTTCCTCCTCGTTGGCGGGCCGCGTCTCGGCACATTGGCTACACACGCGACGGAGCAGGCGCTGAGCCAGCACACCCCGCAGCGCGGCGGCGAGCATGAACGGTTCGATGCCCATATCAAGCAGCCGGTTGGCGCTTGAGACGGCATCGTTGGTGTGCAGGGTCGAGAGCACGCGGTGGCCGGTGATGGCGGCGCGCATGGCGATATCGGCGGTCTCGGCATCGCGGATCTCACCGACCATGACGATATCCGGGTCCTGGCGCAGCGAGGTGCGCAGCACGCGGGAGAAGTTCAGGCCGATCTGCTCGCGCACCTGCACCTGGGTGACCCGGTGCAGGGCGTATTCCACCGGGTCTTCCACGGTGATGATCTTGACCTCAGCCGTGTTCATCTCGCTGAGCGCGCCGTAGAGCGTGGTGGACTTGCCCGATCCGGTGGGCCCCGTGACCAGGATCAGGCCATTGGGGATGGTCATCAGTGAGCGGAAGCGCTTGCGCAGGTCCTCTGCCATCCCGGTCTGATCCAGTGATGAAACCGCTGCGCTCTGGTCGAGCAGGCGCATCACGACGCTCTCGCCATGTTGCTGGGGCAGGGTGGACAGGCGCACATCGATGCGTCGGCCCTGGACGCGGGACTGGAATCGCCCGTCCTGGGGCAGACGCCGTTCGGTGATGTTGAGACCCGCCATGAGCTTTAGCAGCGAGACAAGCGCGTTCTGCATATTGCCCTGTCGCACGAGCCGCTCGTGGAGGATGCCATCCTTGCGCGTGCGGATCCGCAGTTCCTTTTCTTCCGGCTCGATGTGGATATCCGAGACGCCCCGCTGGATGGCATCTTCCATCAGTGTTTTCAGCAGGCGCACGGCGGGCGAGCTGGCACGCCCAGTGCCGACGTTGAGGTTGGTGAGATCGATCTCGTCGCTGCTCTCGATCTCCTCGGTGATCTCGTCGGCAATGCTCTCGAGCTCATCCGTGCGGGCGTAGACCATGTTGATGGTATCGATGATCTCCTGCCGGCCGGCGAGCCGGAACTCCACGGGTTTCGGGAGGATGCGCTCCACCTCGTCGAGGGCCATGATGTCGCCCGGGTCGTCGGTGGCCACCACGAACTCCTCGCCGGTCTCCTCGAGGATCAGGGCCCCGAACCGGCGCGCCGCGTTCTCGGGCAGCTGCTGGGCGACTTCCTTGTCAACCCAGTACTTCGCCGGATCGGCGGTACGCACGCCGTAATGCTCGGCGAGCACGGTATTGAGGTCGCTCTCGGCGAGCCGCCCCATCTGCACCAGTGCCTCGCCCACGGCCAGGCCGGTGCGCTTCTGCTCATCGAGTGCCGCTTTCAGATCCGCTTCGGAGATCAGCCCGCGTTCAATGAGCTGATCCCCCAGCCGTTGCGGGCGTTCAGGTCGGGCGGTGGCCATGGCGGTCAGTCTCCATAGGGCAGGGCAAAGTCCCGGAGCGCCTGGTGCCGGTTGCGGGCATAGTCGAGGATGCGTTGATCGACATCGGGATATTCAAGCAGATCACCCCAGGCGCTTCGCGCGGGCTGGGTGCGCCCGAGGCGATCCAGACAGACGGCCTCGCCGAGCACCCAGGTGGGGTTGTCCGGCTCGACACGGCGCAGGTCGGCATAAACGGCCGCGGCCTCCGAATACTGCCCGGTCTGGCGGTAGAGCGCGGCCAGATTGGCGGGGATGTCGGTGGTTGGTGCGTCTGCCGGCGGGCGGATCGCCTTGAGGGCACGAATGGCCGTGGCGGGATCGTCATTCTGCTGCGCCACGCGTGCCAGCATGCGCGCCGTGGCGAGATCATCGGGCACTCGCTCCAGGCCCGTGGCGAGCACCGCCTGCGCCCGGTCCAGACGATCGGTCACGATCAGGATCCGGGCGTATCCGCGTCGCGCGACGAGCAACGTGGGGTCGAGGGAGAGCGCTTCACGAAAGTGCCGTGCGGCGGTGAGCAGTTCGTCGCCCTCAAGCGCCCGCTGGCCGTCGTGAAAGCGCTCAAGCGCCCGGGCTTCGGCGGAGACGGTGGACGGCGAGCGTTGCATGTCACCGCTCTGGCCCAGCGCGGGCGTGACGAGACCCAGGGCCGTCAGGGCGGCCATCAAGGCCATTGCGTAGCAGCGGGCGCTCATAGCATGGCCTCCCGCTGGCGCTCGAGGGCGCGTTGCCAGGTGTCATCGCCGATCACCGTCGGGCGCAGCAGGATCACGAGTTCGACCTTTCGCGAGACCTGACGCTGGCGGCTGAACAGCAGATCCAGCGGCGGAAAGTCGCCCAGGACCGGCACGGCGGCATCGGTGCTTTCCTCGCGCTGCTCCATGAGCCCACCGATAATGATCAGGTCACCATCTTCGGCGCGGACAATGGAATCGGACTGGCGCACATCGCTGCTCGCCAGATCAAAGGTCACGGTCTCGCCCTCGGCGGTCTGCACCGTGCGCGGCACATCGGTGACGTTCGTTACCGATGGCTGGACATGCATGGTGACCGAGCCATCGCCATCGATGCTTGGAGTCACATCCAGCGAGATGCCGGAGAAAAACGACCGGAACTCCGGGTCAACCGTTGTCTGCGCCGTATCACCAGTCGTGGTGGTGTCGAGGTCGACACCCGTCTGGAAGAACGTGTCGGTGCCCACCTTGATCAGCGCCTTTTGATTGTTCAGCGTCGAGACCCGGGGCGAGGAGAGCACCATGACGTCGCCCTGTTCATCGAGGGCATCGATGGTCACATCAAACGATCCATCGCGCAGGATCCCCAGCTCGAACAGGCCGCCGATATCGGTGGGGGAGGTCAGGGAGACATCCACCTCGGTGTCACCGGCGCCCGCGTCCTCCGCGCTGTTGTCGCGCGAGAGCACCTCCCAGTCGATGCCCGCCTCGAACTCGTCATCCAGTGTCACCTCGACGATCCGCGCCTCCAGGATGACCTGGCGGTTGACGGTCGTCTGCAGTCCATCGATGAAGGTCTCCACCTGCTCGAGCGCCTCGGGCGTCGCCCGGACCACGACGGCGCCGGCTTCGGGGCTCGTCACCACGCGGGCGCGGTCGCCGGAGTCCGCTGCAGGCGCCGGACTGGACGGTTCACCGCTGGTCAGGCCGGCGAGTGGCGGCAGGGCGGTGCCTTGATCGACAATGGCATTGGCATCGGCCGCAGGCGCGCTGTCGGCATTGGCCGATTCACCGTCCTGCGCCTGACCGGTGATGATTTCCTCGATGGCCGCTTCGACGTCGCTCCACAGCCGCGAACTGCTTCGCGTGGTCAGGTTGCTGCCACTCACCTGGTTGTTATTGGATTCGTCCGTTTCCTCGGACGACTCGATTTCGCCGCCGGCGATACTGGTCCCCGAGAGTCCCTCGCGCTGGACATTGATGTAGTGCAGCTGGAACACGCGGGTCTCGAGCACCGAGGGCAGGACCATGTACGCCCCTTGGCTGCGGCGGTAGTGATAGCCATAGCCCTCGCGCAGGATCTCCATCACCTCCGGGACGGACACGTCGCTCAGTTCCAGCGAAATACTGCCCTCGACATCGGGGTGGACAAGGACGTTGTACGGGGTGTCGGCGACGAGGCCGTGGTAGAAGTTCGCCACCGGGACCGCATCCGCGCTGATATCGAAACGCGGCTCAGTCACGGGGGCGGGCATCTCGCCGTCAAGCGGCGGTGGCTCGAGCATGGCGTTGGCCGCGGCGGGCAGGGGCGGCGGCTCAGCGCCGGCGGCCGCACCGGCCTGCTCACCGCCGAGGGCTTCGGACAGGGCGAGCGCCTGATCTTCCGCCGACATCTCGCCCCGGTTTGCACAGCCCGCTAAAAGCGCAATGGCAAGCACTGGCAGCAGGGCCTTTTTACTGTTCATTATTATTGGATTCCTCTGACGTGTCGCCCGGTCGTTCCTTGACGACGTCATGCTTGTAGACGCGTACGGTGCGGGGCTCTCCATCCCTTTCAAACCGCACCTGATCCATCGTGATGGATTGGATGGTACCGCGTTCGGTGCGTTCGCCTTCCTCGCGGCGATTGCCCCCGATCAATGCCGCGCGCTGCCATTGACCCTTTTTGAGCCGCTGGATGACGGCGTTGGGTGACGCTGGCGCCGGATCGGGTGATGTCTGTGCTGCTGCAGCGTCCCCCTCCGATGACTCGTCCGCTCCGAGCTGCGTCTGCGCCTGTTCAAGGGCGCGCAGCAGCGCATCCGGCGGCGCGGTCGGATCGGTCAGGGTCTGCGCCTGGGCTGATAGGGCGTTCACCACCAGCAGCAGGGCGCCGACGCCGGCTGATAGTCTGTTATTGATCGGAACCTCCCAGCGCGTAGAGATCAAACCGCACCGTCACCCGCGCGGTGGGGTGATCGATGACGGCATAGTCGAGCACGCGCCAAACCAGCGGCACCGACAGCGCCTCGAGCCGCGAGAGCAGGGAGACGGTCTGAGCGAAGGTGGCCTCAAAGACCAGGCGCAGCTGGCGATGATCGACATCCATCGGCGGTTCACCGGTGTCATTGCCCGTGCCGGCGCCTTCGCCCATCTGGCGGTCGAAGCGGATGACGGTGAGGGCCGGTTCATCCTCGAGGGTTGACTCGAACGCTCGCAGCGCCTCGGTCACCGGCATTGCGGCCAGAAAGTCGAGCGCATCACCCGCACCGCCCCCGGGCAGGCTGGCGATCTCGGACTGCAGCGCCTCGATCTCGGCGCGCACGGCCGCGTCCGGCGACTCGAGATCGGCGATCTGCTGGCGGACCGAGTCGGCCGTGGTGTTGAGCTGGGTGATTTCCGAGCGCACCGCCCTCTGCTGGGCGGCCGTGTCGGCGAGTCTCGCCGTCTGTCCTGAGAATATCGCCATCTGCCAGATCAGCGCGATCACGATGAATGCTCCCACACACACAAGGACACGCTCACGGGGCGTTCTCCCCGCGAGCCACTCGTTCACCTGGGTCACGCGCTGCGTGATCGATCGCGCGCGCGTCATCCAGCGCATCCGCAGGCTGCTCCCCATTAGTCGTTGTTATCTCTGGAAGTTTCAGTCTCGCGACTGGTGTCGGGCTTTGCAACCGCCCCACGGCCGCTGATTACGAAATCGTGGGTGATCAGGCCCCCGGCGGTCTCGGTGCGATTGTCGATATCCACGCTCCGGGCGGACCAGCCGTTCAGTGCGGGCTCGCGCTCAAGCCGGGCGGCGAAGGCTTCGGCCTGAAAGGGTTGCAGGGTGCGGCCGCGGATCACCATCTGCTCGGGATTGATCGTGACCTCGCGCAACCAGACCGCTTCGACCCGCGCGTCGCCGAGTGCGATCAGCGGATCGGCAAATCCCCCCGTCAGGGTGGTCTCCACATTGTCAAAGGCGCTCAGGGTCTGCTCGTAGGCGTTGTAGCGCTGCTGGAGGGCGTCGCGGCGCGCCACCAGTTCCGCCGATGGCTCGGCCTCGCGTCTCTGCTCAAGCGTCTGCCGCAAGTCGCTGACCTGCGACTGCAGATCCGATCGCTCGGCCCTTGCCGTTTCCAGTGCCGCCTCGGTCTGGTGGACTCTGAACTCTTGGCCGGCACTGATCAGGCCCAGCGCCAGTACAGCCAATGCGGTGGCCGTCATGAGCCGATCCGGCGCGGTCAGGGACCGGTCCTTGGCCGGTGGCTGATAGATGGACGCGTTAACCGGCAGCGCCGCGTCCATTGTGCCCGCCACGGCCAGCATGCCCTCGGGCGTTGCCGCCGTGGCCCGGGTTGTTTCATCCGCCGGTGTCACGTTGGGGGGAATGGCGAGGATCTCGGCCACAACATTGAGGGCCTCGACCAGCGCGTCGCGGAGCGCGTCCATCCCCGGGGCATCCGGGCCGATCAGTGCCTTGCTGAGCGGCCGGTCAGAGAGGCGTTTATTGAAGTTGGTCGCGGTACGAACACACTCACTGACCAGCTGATCGGTCTGTCGATCGTCGATGCCGTTGTCGCGGTCAATGTCGATGGTGACCGTGCGTGAGAGGTAGAGATGATCGCCCCGCGCAATCGCCACGCCGGTGCTGCGCTGCCCGATGAAGGCGGTCATGATCGGTGGAGCGTCAGCGTGTGGGGCGTTGGCGTCAGAGGCATCGATATCCTGGTTGGCCAGGGTGATCAGTGCGGTCTCGCGCGGATAGACGCCGCGGAGATCAAGGCCGGCCTCGAGGACGGCATCGGTGAGTTGATCAAGCAGGCTGCGCGACATGATGGTCGCGCGAACAAGGGTCGGTTCGCTGTTGCCGGCCTCGCGATCATTTTTAAGTCGCACCCCTGTGGCGACGATCTCGTTGCTCGACAGCACGCCCGGGGGCGTCACACGCCAGGGCAGGGCGGCCCGCAGCTCGTTTTCCGCCACGCCGGGCAGATCGACGAACTGGGTGTCGTAGTCATTGCGACTGAGCGTGACGTAGGCCGGCAGGCCCTTGATGTCGTACTCAGCGACCCATTGGGTGAGGATCCGCCGGGCATCGTCCCGCGAACAGTTCTGGGTGATGCAGGTTTCAAGCCGGCCCTGATCGACCGCCAGAACGGAGAGCGTGATGGAGGACTGAGCAAAATGAATGCCGACCCGGCGCTGCGGAGTCGGCATTCTGCGGGCACGGATGCGATTAAGCATGTTCATATCGGACATCCGTGTCGTTTTCTGGGGCAGTCAGATCTAACCGAGCCTATCCTGCTCCAGCTGGACAACGATTCGTTCCTTACTCAACACCGAAATCGCATATTTCCTGTCCAACAGTATTGTCGCTGCTGTTGTAGGACGGGATAGTGATTTCCACAGTGGGATCGCCGCCTGCGCCGATCACGAATTCGCTAGAGGAAAGTGCTGGCGAGGCAGATAGGTAATCGCTGTTAGTGCACGTTGCATCTACCCAATCGACACCACCGCCACCGCCTTCTAGTTCGTCATTAGCGAGATCGCTAGCGAACGCATTTCCAAGCTCGCTTGAAACCACTGCCGCTGTTCCGTTGAGGTCCGCCTCTTCCTGCAACCCAGTCAGCTGCGGGACGGCAATCGCTGCAAGCGCACCGAGGACGGCGAGCACGATGACGAGTTCGATAAGGGTAAAGCCACGCTGGAGGCGTGTGGTCTTGCTGTGACGTGCGGTTGAGAGCGACTTAAGACTAAAGCGCATTGGGGGGTCTCCAAAATTGAACGAAAATGAGCATTGGCGGCATTCGCCAACACACGTTCTTTTTGCCCCACCCTTCAACCCCGAGCGCGAAATATACCCTTCACACGAGTAATACACAAGGAATATCAGGGCGTTGCCCCCTGTGATGCGGATCAGCCGGAATCGTTCAATCGGCGTTGCAGATCGACGCGAATCCGCTCGACACGGTCGAGCAACGCCGTGGCACCGGCGCCATCACCGGCCGATGAGCGCGCTGCGGCGGTGGCCTGGTAGAGCGGTATCGGGCGGGTGCGACGACCGTAGTTGAGGGTGACCCCGGTTTCTAGCAGTTGACGGGCCGCAGCCTCGTCACCCTCCGCCCTCAGCCAGGCGACGTAATTAAGGCGCGCGGAGACTTGTCGTGGATCAAGCGCGAGCGCTCGCTCAAACGCTTCGCGCGGGTCACCTTCGGTCAGATCCGGATAGGCCCGGCGCAGCTGGCCACGTATGGCCGGCGTGCGGGCGCGGAGTGGATTGCGCTCGGCCGCCCGGTCGAGGAGCCGCATCGCCTCGCTGGTAAGCGAGGCACGGAGTTCAGGCTCATCTTGGGGGACGCGGCGGAGCAGGCGCTGATACAGCACGGCGTGGTGCAGCCACGGTGTGTCCGCGTTGCCCCAACGACGCTGCGCGGTCTGGAAGGCCTGCTCGGCCGCCTCGAACTTGCCCCGGTTCATCGCCGCGACGCCCTTATCCATTAAAAGCTGCGAGGCGCCCGTGAGTCCGATGCTCACCGCGATAAGCGCGAATACACCCATGCCCGCGATCAGGCTGAGCGGTCGTCGCCAATTCGGCAGGCGCAGATTGACCACCGGGCCGCTGGGCGCGAGGCGTTCAAGCTCGGCAATCAAAAGGAATGCGGGGATGAGCACGCTGGGCATCTGCAGCTGATAGCTGAAAAGCCCGTGGATGCTGAGCCCCGTCAGCCCGGCAAACGCCGCAAGGCTCATCGCCCGGACCGCATCGTCATCCCCGACGGATGTCCGCGCCCGCAGGGTCGCGGCAAACCGTTGGATGCAGGCGCCAATGATGCCCAGGACCAGCACCAGTCCCACAAGGCCCCGCTCGGCCCAGAACTGCAGATAGTCATTGTGGGCATACAGGCCGGCACTGCCATCGCCCGGCGGGCGGATGCCCGCATAGGCCAGCCAGAATACGTCGGGCCCGATGCCAAGCCACGGCGCCTCGCGGATCAACGACCAGGCGCCGGCCCACTGCAGGAACCGCACCGCGCCCGCCTGATCGGGGGCTGCAAGCGATCCGATGCGCTCACCCAACAACCGGCCGGTGCCAAGGCCCAGTACGTTGACCAGCCAGGCGCTGAGCAGCGCCGTCACAAAGATCCCGCCAATCAGTGCCAGCGAGCGGCGTTGAGCGCCCAGTGTGTAACCCGCACCGACCAGCACGACGGTGAGTACCCCGACCCCGGCAAGAAACGCGGCGCGGCTGCCATCGATGCCCACCCCGAAGACCAGCGCGAACATGACCGCCAGCAGGCCATGGTGCGCCCGCGGGGTGCCGAGCAGCGTGCCACGCCCAGCGAGCCAGGCAAACGCGGCCACCGGCCACAGCGCGTTGAGGAGGGTAGCCGCCGAGTTGGGGTTGGCGAAGAATGCCGTCGGCCGATGACCGGTAAAGAATTGCCCGATCATGAATGCCGCCATGGCAACACCGGCGATAAGCAGGCCGACCGGTAGAATCGGGCTGTGACGGTCAGCGGCGGGCGCCGTGACGATGCGCCACGCCGCATAGGCGCATGCCACTGATCCCATCGCCGCCAGATCGACGAAGGTCAGATAGGGTACCCGGCTCCAGGTGACTGAGAGCGCGCTCCAGGCGATCAGTCCCAGCAAAAAGGCCCCCGCGGGCCCGAGTGGCCAGCGGCCATCCGAAGGCCGGCGCGCCAGTGCTACTGCAAGCGCCACCAACGCGACGATCACGGTCAGCGCGATGAAAGTCAGATCCTGCTGGTAATTGGCCTGATCGATGAGGGCGGCGGTTAGGGAGAGGGCGAGCACCAGTGCCGGCGCGAGCCAGCCGCCGCTTCCCTGCTGCGGTAGCAGGAGTTTCACAAACGAGTGATTTCGAATTGAAGCGATTCCAGGACTCCGCTGTTATCGATGGGTATCAATATCCGTTTTATTGGCCGTATTCAATCCTTGACCAGCGCACAGCTCACAGAGGTAATACCGCTATCCTTACTGCGATCTTCCGCATTCGGGACGCTGAATTTGATTGCCCCCTCGGGAGCCTGAGCGGCCGGCACGACCTCGTACCCCGCCGGGATTTCACCAATGCCGTAGCCTCCGCGGTTGCCGTCGGGACTGGCCAGACTACTCTCGGGGTCATTCAGCCTTTTACAAATTTGATCATCGCCGGTCTTGTCGACCATCCATTGATTCGGCCAGCCGCCAGGCTCTCTGAGCTGTACGGCAAATGAATCTTCGGTCGCGCTGGCGAGTTCTGAAGCGAGCGCCTGAACCTCGACCTGATTGCGCAGTTGCTGAACCTGCGGGATCGCGACGGCGCCGAGCACGGCGAGGATCGCGAGGACCACCACCAGCTCTATCAGGGTGAAGCCACCTGTCCGTTGTGTGCTCATTCGTCGATGCATGGGGCCAACGCTACGTCCGTGCCACAATAAAGCAGGGTCAAAAGCGAAGCCACACGCACAAAGGACAGCTGGATGGATCTTGAAGCACTGATCGTGAGCGCCGTTGAGCGCAAGGCCTCGGACCTGCATGTCGCCGCCGGCGGTCCGCCGGTGATCCGGGTTGATGGCGATCTGAGCACGCTCACTGATGAGGTCATTTCGCACAAGGCGCTGGAAAAGGCGCTGTTCGAGGTCATGGACGAGGCGCAGCAGGCCCAGTACCGCGACCATCGCGAGGTCGACTTCGCGCTGCAGGTGGAAAACGCCGGGCGCTTTCGTGTGAACGTCTACGAGCAGCTCAATGGCCCGGGTGTCGTGCTGCGCGCCATCCCGCAGCAGATCCCGGCGCTGGATGACCTGGGTGCGCCCGAGGTGATCCGTCAGGTTTCGGACCGCTCGCGCGGGCTGGTGCTCGTCACCGGGCCCACCGGTTCCGGCAAGTCCACCACGCTCGCGGCCATGGTCGATCACCGCAACCGCCAGTATCCCGAGCATATCCTCACCATCGAGGACCCGATCGAATTCGTGCACCCCTCCAACCAGGCGCTCATCACCCAGCGCGAGGTGGGCCACCACACCGTCGATGTGCAGCATGCGCTGCGCGCGGCCCTGCGTGAGGACCCCGACGTTATTCTGGTCGGCGAGCTGCGCGATCCCGACACCATCCGCCTGGCGCTGACCGCGGCGGAGACCGGGCATCTGGTGTTTGGCACGCTGCATACGCGCACCGCCGCGAGCAGTGTCGATCGCATCATCAACACCTTCCCCGGCGACGAGCAGGCGCAGGTGCGGGCGATGCTTGCGGAGTCGCTGCTCGCCGTCATCTCCCAGACGCTGCTAAAGCGCGAGGGCGGGGGCCGCGTCGCCGGGTTCGAGATCATGATGGCGGTGCCCGCGATCCGGAACCTGATCCGCGAGAGCAATCTCGCCCAGATCCCCAACGCCCTTCAGACTGGCCAGGCCCACGGCATGCAGACCATGGCGCAGTCGCTCCAGCACCTCCAGCGCCAGGGCGAGATCAGCCCCGAAGTGGCGAAAACCGTGACCGACAGCTAGAGGCTGATCTGCTGGGGCGCGATGCTCTGGCGGGCGTAGGGCACGATCTCGGCGACTTCACCCGCCACACGGCGGCGTTTGACGTCGCGCCAGTATTCAGCGGTCAGCAGGTCGCTGTGTTCGCTCAGAAACGTCTGGCGCAGGAAGGCCGGCATCGCCAGGAAACGGATGAACTCCTCGGGGAAAATGTCATGGGCGCCGACAAACCGTGTGGTGGCATGCTCCATTAACGGGAAGTCTTCATCGGGCTCGGGCAGTTCGTAGAACCGGCACTCGCTGACCAGCATGACCTCGTCGTAGTCATAGAACACCACCCGGCCCGAACTGGTGACGCCGAAGTTTTTCAGCAGCAGATCGCCGGCAAAGATATTGGTGGCGGCCAGATCCTTGATACAGCGTCCGTAATCGAGGATGACCCGCTTGGCCTCGGCTTCCTCGACCTCGCGGATGTACAGGTTGAGCGGGCGCACCCGGCGCTCGACATAGGCATGGCCAAAGACCAGCCGGTCGCCATGGGCCGCCACCGTGCGGGGGGCCTCCTGCATCAGCTCGTCGATCAGGGCCTCGGAAAAGCGCGCCCGCGGCAGCTCGAGGTTGCGGAAGAACTGCGTGTCGATGAGCCGCCCGGCGTGGTCGTGGCGCGAGACCAGGCGATAGCTCTGGTGCACGTCCTCCTGCGTGGTGGTCTTCGGCGGCCGAAAGACATCGCGCATGATCTTGAACACCAGATTGAACGAGGGGAGGGTGAACACGATCATCACCAGCCCGGCATCACCGGCGGCATGCACGAACGCATCATCGGTGCGATCCAGGTGGTGCATGAGCTGGCGATAGCGCTCGGTCTTGCCCTGGCGCAGGCGGCCCAGCACGGTGTAGAGCTCGTCGATGGGCTTGTCCGGCAGCAGTCCGTGGAGGAACTGCACTGCCGCCACCACGGAGGTGGGATCGGCAAAGTAGTACGAGCGGGTGTAGGAAAACACCACACCCACCTGCTCGGCGGTGAGCAGGACGGCGTCGACGGCGATGCCCTCGTCGTCGTTGCGCAGCGCCACCACGATGGGGCGGACCCGGTCGGTCAGGCGCATCCGCCCGACCAGATAGGCCCGCGTGCCCTGGAAGAAATGCGAGTCGATGAATTCAAAGCGCAGGCAGTCGGCGTCGGCCTCCCTGCCGCCGAGCTGCTCGCGGATGGTGGTCGCCATGTCACGCGCATCGGCGTCCCGGTTCACATAGGGGCGGTCGAAGGCAAAGTCCTGGAGTACCCGCTGGCAGGCCTGATCGAGGTCGTTCCAGCACGGATAGCGGCGCATGGTCAGCGACTCGATGCCTTCCTCGGGCGGTGGCTGGACAAACTCCACCGCCGCATCCACCCCCCGGGTGCCGAACACACGCCGGGTGATGGAGTTGAAGAAGGTCTTCATGAATCCTGCATCGGGGACCGCCTCGACCCGCAGGCCGAAGCACTCGCGTACCTCGGCCCAGAAGGCGTGCCCGGCCAGATCCTCGCCCAGCTCGGTACGCAGGGTCTCGACGGTGCGCCGGGCCCAGAGCTCGTAGAGCTCGACCCGGGCGGCGATATCCGCCATCTGACCCTTCCAGTCGCGCTCCTCGAAGCGCCGTCCCGCGCGGGCCGTGATCTCGCGAAAGGCGCGATTATAGTCGAGAAAGCCGTCGTGGATGCAGCGCGCCGCGGTGGCAACCCGCTGATAGCGGGAGGGGCTATCGGTCATGGGATGCTCCGCGGCCGTGGTTCACCGGACGGGGCTCAGGCCTGCATGCGCTTGATCATGGCCTCGCCGAACTGCGAGCAGCTCACCTTGGTGGCGCCGTCCATGAGACGGGCGAAGTCATAGGTGACATGCTTGCTGGCGATGGCCGCGTCCATGCCGGTGAGGATCAGATCCGCGGCCTCGAACCAGCCCAGATGCCGCAGCATCATCTCGGCGGAGAGCACCAGCGAGCCGGGGTTGACCATGTCGCGACCGGCGTACTTCGGCGCGGTCCCGTGGGTGGCCTCGAACACGGCGTGGCCGGTCTGCTCGTTGATGTTGCCGCCCGGGGCGATGCCGATGCCGCCGACCTGGGCCGCCAGCGCGTCGGAGAGGTAATCGCCGTTCAGGTTCATGGTGGCGATCACTTCAAAGTCGGTGGGCCGGGTCAGGACCTGCTGGAGGGTGATATCGGCGATGGAATCCTTGACCAGGATCTTGCCGGCGGCGACGGCGGCGTCCTGCTCGGCGTTGGCGGCCTCCTGGCCTTTTTCGGCCACGGTGCGCTCCCACTCCGCCCAGGTGTAGGTCTCGTTGGCGAACTCGCGCTCGGCCAGTTCGTAGGCCCAGGTGCGGAAGGCGCCTTCGGTGTATTTCATGATGTTGCCCTTGTGGACAATCGTCACCGACTGGCGCTTGTTGTCGATGGCATAGCGGATCGCGCCGCGCACCAGCCGCTCGGTGCCCTCGCGCGAGATGGGCTTGATGCCGAAGCCACAGTCATCGGGAAAGCGGATGTTGGCGTGAGCCGACGGGAAATGCTCGGCGAGCAGCTGCTTGAAGCGCTCGTTCTCCTCGGAGCCGGCCTCGAACTCGATCCCGGCGTAGATGTCTTCGGTGTTCTCGCGGAAGATCACCATGTCGACCTGCTCGGGATGCTTGACCGGCGAGGGCACGCCGTTGAACCAGCGCACCGGGCGCTGGCAGACATACAGGTCGAGCACCTGGCGCAGCGCGACATTGAGCGAGCGGATACCGCCGCCCACCGGGGTGGTCATGGGCCCTTTGATCGAGATCAGGTACTTGCGGATGGCGTCGACGGTCTCGTCGGGCAGCCAGGCGCCGACCTCGTTATTGGCCTTCTCGCCGGCGAGCACTTCCATCCAGTGCACCTTGCGGCTGCCGCCATAGGCCTTTTCAACCGCGGCATCCACCACGCGCTGCATCACGGGGGTGATGTCGACGCCGATGCCATCCCCCTCGATGTAGGTGATGATGGGGTTGTCGGGGACATTGAGGACGCCGTTCTCCAGGGTGACCGGGGCGCCGTCGGCGGGGACCTGATAGGTGCTCATGATTGGGCCTCTCTCTTGCAGTGCGAGTCGTTGTTATCGGCCGCATTCTTTCACATTCACCCCCCGCGGGACAGAGACCCGGACCCGGCCCGCTCCATGATCAGCGGCCGTGCGGCCTTCCAGAAACGGAAGAACCCGTGGGTCGACGCCGGCCAGTGGAGGACGTCCCAGTCCCGCGGCACGGCCTGGCGCTCGATCCCGTCAGCGGCGAGGACCGGATCCAGGGCGGCCATCGCATCAGCGGTCGGGCCGGTGGGTACATAGGGGGTCAGCAGCCGATCGACGCCCGCCGCCGAGGCGGCCTCGCGCACCGCCGTCAGCCCGTCGGCGCTCGCCAGGTCGATGGGGCCGATGGTCCGCGCGCCCGGGTTGCGGGCCAGGGCATCGGCAAGCCCGGCGTGGGCGAAATCCCGAACCCGCGCCGCCACCGGCCCGCTGCTGCGCCAGTCCGTACTCTGCACGGCGATGACCAGCGGCCAGTCCCGCTCACCGAACAGCGACTCGGGCAGCAGGTCATCCTCGGTGATCAGCAGCCCGGTGGTCGGGGTTGCCTGCCAGTCAACCGCGAGCGGTGAAGGACCCACCGGCGGGCGCTCGACGCCCTCGGGCGCCTCGACCTGCGTATTGATCCGGTAGCCGGGGTTGAAGCGGCCCTGGGTGTATTTGTTGATGTTCGATGAGCGCGCGATGTAGGGCTTGCCCGGCGTGTGCAGCCCGGCCACCCAGCGCCAGGAAAGCGTGTTCGAGGCGGGGTCGCCGTCGAGCAGGTGGCGGAGGAAGAAATCCGCGCCCAGTGCCCAGGGCAGCTCAAGGGTGAATACCCAGATGCTCGCGAACCACATCCGGGCATGGTTGTGCAGGTAACCGGTCTCGCGCAGCTCGTTCACCCAGAAGTTGAAGGCGTCGATGTCGGTGTCGCCATCCAGCGCCGTCTGCAGGTCGGCGGCCAGTCGACGGTCCTTGGCCACCTGCCCGTGCGCCTCGTCGCAGGCGGCGCGATAGTCATGCCAGTGCACCGGGCGGCGCTCGAGGTAGCCCTTCCAGTAGGTCCGCCAGCAGACCTCCTGAATGAACTTCTCCGCGCCATCCAGGCCATGGGCGGCGATGGCGGCGTCGATGGCCGTCTCCTCGAGCAGCAGGCGATGCCGCAGCCACGGTGACAGCGCGGAGACCGCGTTATCGCCCTCGGGCCCCAGGTCATGGTTGCGGCCGCGGGCGTAGTCGGCCCCGGCATGGGGGATGAAGGCCTCGAGCCGGGCGAGTCCCGCCGGGTGACTGGCCTCAGGGGCGTTCGCGAACATGGGGATTGCTCCTTTCGATGCGCTCGTGGGCCAGCAGGTCGCGCTTGCGCGACGCGCCGCCGATGTACTGACCGATCTGGCCATTGCGTCGGATGACCCGGTGACAGGGCAGCAGCACCGGGACCGGGTTGGCCGCCACCGCCGAGGCCACGGCCCGCGCGGCGCCGGGTCGGCCGATGCGTGCGGCCAGCTCGCTGTAACTGACCGGCTCGCCGGCGCGGAGTTCGGCCAGCGCGCGCCAGACCTGCATCTGAAAAGCGCTGCCATGCAGGGCCAGTCGCAGTCGCCTGCGTCCGCCCCAGGGAGCGGGCAAGGGATGCGCCGTACCCGGCCGGCCGGGCGGCGGGCCCTGGAACACCGCCGCGGTCAACCATCGGGCATGTCCCACCAGCAGCAGCGTCCCCCACGGGCCGTGCCACAGCGCCCGGTGCGGGCTGGCGGGGCGCCGGTCGACGGCAGTGATCTCAATGGGAGGCAGGCCCACGGGCTGCTCCTTGTGGCTTGAACACGTTATGCTAGCGCCTGAAAAATCCGCGTGAAACAACGACAGGGAGCCTATTCTATGGCCGATCACGCCAAGCCGTGGACCGAGTCCATGCCTGATGAGCAGTTTACGTTCATCCACGACATTCTGGCCGCGCCCAGCCCGATCGGTCTCGAGGCGGCCATGACCCAGGGCGTGCTGCGCCCGCATATGGAAAAGCACGCGCCCAAGGGGGCCGCGGTGCGCAATTTCATGGGGCATGCCGGCGTTGTACTGGATACGCACCCCGGCCGCGATGACCTTTTTACCGTGATGGTCATCGGCCACGCGGACAAGATCCGCATGCAGGTCCGCAGCATTGGCGAGGACGGCAAGATCTGGATCAACAGCGATTCATTCCTCCCCACCACGCTGATCGGTCACGAGGTCAGCATTTTCAGCGAGGATCCGGATGCGCCCGGGTCGTACCGGCGGTTTGACGGCGGCACGGTCGAGGCGCTGGGCGCCATCCATTTCGCCGATCCCAAGGTGCGCTCCGGCGATCAGGGCGTTAAAAAAGAGCAGCTCTACATCGAGCTGCAGATCCACGGCGATGAAAAGAAAAAACAGGTCGAGGACCTCGGCATCCGGCCGGGTGACAGCGTGCTGATGAACCGCCCGATCCGGCGCGGGTTCAGCCCGGATACCTTCTATGGCGCCTACCTCGATAACGGGCTGGGCTGCTTTGTCGCCGCGGAATCGGCGCGCCTGGTGGCAGAGGCTGGCGGGCCGTCGAACATCCGGATGCTGTTCGCCGCCGCCACCTACGAGGAGATCGGCCGTTTCGGCAGTCGGGTCCTGGTCAGCGAGATGCGCCCCGACGCCATCATCGGCGTCGACGTCAATCACGACTTCGTGGCCGCACCGGGCATCGGCGACAAGCGCATGTCCCCGGTGACCATGGGCAAGGGCTTCACCATGAGTGTCGGTGCCATCGTGAGCGAGCAGCTCAACCAGCGCATCGAGACCGTCGCCCGTGAGCACGACATCCCCATCCAGCGCGATGCCGTGGGCCCGGATACCGGCACCGACGGCATGGCCGGTGTGCTTGGTAACGTCGACTGTGCGGCGACCTCGGTGGGGATGCCGATCCGCAACATGCACACCATCTCGGAGAGCGGCTGCACCCGGGATGTGCTGGCCTGCACCCACGCCGTGGCGGAGACCCTGAAGGCGCTGGATGCCGAGGAAACCGCACCGGGGACGCTGGCCGCGCGCTTCCGCGACCAGCACCCGCGGCTTGACCAGGCGACGCCGAAGCGCCATCCCGGCTCGGCCTAGCCACCCGGGGCGGTCGGTGGGCCGGCCGCTCCGTCCTCCCCGGTCAGTGCCGGCAGGTGGTCATCGAGCCAGAGCACGCGATCCGAGCGGGCCTGCAGATCGGTGGCCACCCCGGTGCTGAACACCGCCAGCTCGATGCGCTTGCCGGCCTCCGAGAGGTGCTCCACGGCATCCAGCAGATCGCCGTCGCCGGAGGAAAGGACGAGGCTGTCATAGCGCTCGCGATGGATCAGCGCCAGCGAGGCCAGGCCGACGTCAACGCCCATCTGGCGCTGGTTGAACAGCCGATGGCGGCCATCACCGTGGGGGCAGCGCAGATCGACCTTGGTACCACAGTCCGCGCACCAGGCGTTTCGCACCCGCTCGCTTTTGAGTCCGTAGAGCTTGACGATAAGGTTGGGGCCGTGGGGTACCGCGGTCTGCAGCCAATTGTGAAAGCGGTCCCGGCCCTCGTTGGGTTCATCCTGCGCGGAGTTGAGGAAATAGCCGCGCCACAGCGCGCCGAGCTCATGCTCGATGAGCTCGCGCAGCCGCAGGTAGTCGATACGCCGCTGGCTGCCCAGCAGCGCGAGGTTGTTGGCATGAATGTAGCCGGCATCGATCAGCCAGAGTCGTCGCATCAGGGGCATCCGTCGTGGGAAAGCGTGACAGGTTAACGCAATGACAGACAGCGGGCATTGGCTGTCGCTGGCCGCGGCACTGGCCATCGGGGCGGTGATCGGGCTCGAGCGCGGCTGGCAGCGACGCGAAGTGGCTGAGGGCGGCCGCGTGGCGGGGCTGCGCACGTTCATCCTGATCGCCTTCGCCGGCGGTCTGGCCGGGGTGCTCGCCGAGCAGACCGGGCATCTGCTGGTGGGCGTGGCGTTGGCGGCACTGGCGACGCTGCTGGTGATCGGCTATCGACGCCGCTCGCAGGACGAAGCGGATCGCGGCATCACCACCGAGATCGCCGCGCTAGTGACGTTTCTGCTGGGGGTGATGACCACCGCCGCGACGCCACTGCTCGCCACTGCCGGTGGTGTGATCACGGCCACGGTGCTCGGCTTCAAACCCCGTCTGCATGCGCTGCTGCGCCGGGTGGACGGCGTTGAAATGCGCGCCATCCTGCAGCTCGCGCTGATCACCGCGGTGATCCTGCCGTTACTGCCGGACCAGGGCTACGGGCCCTGGCAGGCGCTCAATCCGCGCACGCTCTGGACCATGGTGGTCCTGATCAGCGCCATCGGTTTTGTCGGCCATTTTGCCGTGCGCGTGACCGGGCCACGCCGGGGCATCCTTCTGACCGGGCTGTTCGCGGGACTGGCCTCGTCGACGGCACTCACCCTGACCCTGTCCCGCGCCGGGCGCAGCCAGCGGGCCTATCAGCCCCTGTTCGCCGCGGCGGTGGTCATGGCGAGCACCACCATGTTCCCGCGCATGCTGGTGCTGGTGAGCGCCATCCAGCCGGCCATGCTCGCCGGGCTGATCACGCCGGTGGCGCTGATGACCGGCGTCGGGGCGCTCGCGACCGCGGTGCTCGCCTGGCGCTCCCGGGATGGCGGCAAAGGCGCTTCGCAGCCCCCCATGCAACGCCCCTTCGAGCTTGCCACTGCCCTGCGCTTCGCGCTGCTGCTCGCGGCGGTGATGGTGGCGGGCGAAGCCCTGCGCCGCTATGCCGGTGATGCCGGTGTCTACGCGCTGTCGCTGGTCTCGGGCCTGACCGATGTCGATGCGATCACCCTGTCGCTCTCGGGCATGGTGGGGGACGGGCTCGACACCACCGTGGCCGAACGCGGGGTGGTGATGGCCGCCCTCGCCAATACACTGGTCAAGCTCGGCCTGGCGCTGGCCATTGCCCGGGGTCGCATGGGGTTGGGCGCGGTGATTGTCGCCGGTGCCCTGTGGACGGGGAGTACATTCTGGCTATGAATCCGCGCCGTTTGATCGGGCTGTCGCGCTCGCTGCTGATCTATGCCGCGCCCTGGCGTCAGCCGGGGTTGCGGCGGTTCTATGCCCCGCTGATTGATCCGGATCGCCCGGTCTTTGATATCGGAGCGCATCTGGGCGATCGCAGCCTGGCGTTCGCCGCGCTGGGCGCGCCGGTGGTGGCGCTCGAGCCGCAACCGGCCCTGCGGCCGCTGCTCGCCTGGCGGCTGCGACGCTATCCCCGGGCGCAGGTAAGCGGCGAAGCGGTGGGGGATCACACCGGCGAGGCGACGCTGGCGCTGAGTGATCGCCATCCAACGCTTGCCAGCGTCAATGCCCAGTGGCGCGCGGAGATCGGCCAGCGGAATGCCTCATTCTCCCATGTCGCCTGGGAGCGGACGGTGACCGTGCCGATGATCACCCTCGAGACGCTGATCGCCCGCCATGGCGTCCCCGGGTTCTGCAAGATCGATGTGGAAGGCGCCGAGGAGGCCGTCCTTGATGGCCTGCAACAGCCCTTGCCGGCGCTCTCTTTTGAGTATGTAGCCGGCAGCTTGGCCAGGGCCCGCGCCTGCGTGGATCGCCTGGAGGCGCTGGGAGATTACCGCTATAACGTCACGGTCGGTGAGCAGCGTCGCCTGCAGTTCACCGTCTGGCAGTCGGCGCAGGGCCTTGTCGAGTGGCTGGGCGGCCCGGCGCAGAGGGCCGGGTCCGGCGATGTCTATGCGCGACTTACCGGGCCCGACGCGCGTGATAGGCGGCGATGACCGCCGTCATCGCCTCGGCGTCGTAGGGGCGCAGGCCACTGACCACCATGCGCTTCGAGGCCTCGCCCAGCGCGCCATCGCCGTCAGCGATGCGGTAGTCGAACTGCACGTCGGCGCGCTTGCCGTTGACCGACAGTGAGGCATCCGCCGGCGTCACGTGGACATCGGTGCCCGGGGCGCGCTGGATATCGAGTGCCATGCCGTCATAGACCAGAAACGGGCGCTGGGGGTTGAACATGACACCGGCTTCCGCCAGCAGGGGGCCGAGGCGGTCCGGGAAGGTTTCCCCGGATGAGGCGACATAAGCCTCGATCAGGGCCAGCAGCGCGGCGGGGTCAGTGGTCACCGGCCGGTCGTACTGCACTTCGACGGTGTCGCGGTCGTTTTCATCGGCGATGGTGAACGCCTGTGCGGGCTGCGATGGAAAGCTCAGCCTTGTGCCGGCCCGCAGCATGCCGCGGAAGGACAGGGCAAAGTGGCGCGCCAGCCCATAGCGCCGGACGATCAGCGCGAACAGCAGATCCCCCGGCACACAGAACCGTGACGATTCCGCGTCGTGCAGGGGGTTGTGATCGCCGGCGATCTCTTTGGCGAAGCGGCTGCCCTGGTCGGCGGTCACCCACAGCTGGTCGCTGTCGGCGTTGTAGAAGTCGTCCAGCCAGTCGGTGGCCGGCGCGGTGCTCGCAGGCATGGTACTGCGCGATTCCTTTTGTCACCCATCCCAAGCCCACCAGTCTACCGCCTCCGCCGGGGCGGAGGCGAGCCGCGCCGCGCCGGGTCAGTGCCCCGCCGAATCGATCCAAGCCGCCACCTGCGCCTGCGAGACCACCGCCCGGTCGGCCTTGAGCCGCTCGGTCAGCGTTTCGGGGTCGGCGGCCGCCAGATCAGCGCGGCTGTGGATGCCGAGCCCGGTGAGACGCCGCTGCATGGCCGGGCCAATGCCGCGGATCTCGGTCAGGTCATCGCTGGCCGGGGTGTCGGCCACCGGGGGCTCGGCGGGTGCCGGTGCCTCGGCGGGCGCCGGTGCCTCTGCCCGGGAGTCGGCGGGCTCCGTCTCCTGACGGGGGGCGTGGGTCGTGTCGTTTTCCTCGCGGGGCAGCCACCAGGTAGCCATTTCCAGCCAACGGCGCATCAGGTTATTCCACATGGTCCGGGTCCTCCGATTGCTCTATGCCGAGTGCGCGCAGCAGGCCACGGTCGGGATGACCGTCGCGGGTCATGGCCTGCTGGCCCTGAAACGATCGTATGGCCTGACGGGTCTGTGGCCCCATTCGGCCGTCCACGGGCCCCACGTCAAAGCCGCGTGTCTGCAACGCCGTCTGCACGGCCTCGATGGTGTCAACCGGCAGGGCCGGGCGGTCCGGTGGCGGGTTGGCCAGCGGCGGCGCGCCCACCAGCCGATCAGCGAGGAGGCCCACCGACAGGGCGTAGGCCCGCGACGGGTTCCAGCGCATGATCACGTCGAAATTGCGGTAGACCAGGAACGCCGGGCCCTCGGCCCCCGCCGGTACGATCAGGCGGGCCTCGAGATCAGCCGCTGGCAGCGCCTCGCCATTGGCCCGGCGCAGGCCGGCCCGCGCCCAGTCGGCGACCGACTGCTCGGTTTCGGCCAGCCGGTAGTCGAATCCCTCGGGCAGGCGGACTTCCCGCCCCCAGCGCTGCTCGGGCTCCCAGCCGCGGGCACGCAGGAAGTTGGCGGCGGACTCGGCGGCATCCGGCAGGCTGTCCCATAGATCGACTTGTCCGTCGCCGTCGGCATCAACGGCATGGTCGCGATAGACACTGGGCAGGAACTGGAAGTTACCCAGGGCGCCGGCCCATGAGCCACGCAGCTGATCGGCGCTGACGGTCCGGTCATCGACCAGGTGCAGGGCGGAGATCAGCTGCGATTCAAAGAACTCGCCACGGCGCCGGTCGCAGGCGAGGGTGGCCAGCGAGCGCACGGTGGACATCGATCCAGTGGTGCGGCCGAAGTTGCTCTCCAATCCCCAGAAGGCCACCAGATAGCGGGCGGGGACCCCGTATTCGGCCTCGATACGGGCCAGCAGATCGGCATGCTCGCGCAGCAGTCGCCGGCCGCGCTGAATGCGGCCGCGATCGACACGGGCGTTCAGGTAGTCATGCAGCGTCGTGGTGAATTCGGGCTGGCGTCGGTCCAGCTCAATGACCCGTTCGCTGGGCGTGAGGCCGTCCAGCAGCGTATCAATGGTGGTGGGGGCGATATCCCGGGCCCGCGCCGTTTCGCGGATGCCATCCAGGCAGGCGGCGAAATCGTCCGGCGGGATGGCGCCCATGGCAGGCGCCGGCAGCAGGGCGATGGCAAGGAGCCCCGGAATGAGTCGGTTCATCGGTGTTGTCCCCCGATCTGACCGCGATTACTGGGAATGTTACCCTCTGCATCCAAGGAATCCCAGTCTGGAGCGACCGTGCCCACAGTTCTTGTCCTTTTCGTGACCATTCCCCTGGCCGAGCTGTTTCTGCTGATCGAGGTCGGCAGCTGGATCGGCGCACTGCCAACCATCGGCCTGTGTCTGCTGACCGCGATGATGGGCGCGGCGCTGCTGCGCCAGCAGGGGCTGCAGACACTCGCCCGGGCGCGTAACAACCTCGATCGGGGCTCGCTGCCGGCGGTGGAGCTGCTCGAGGGCGCGGCGCTGATCATCGGTGGCGCGCTGCTCCTCACCCCCGGTCTGGTGACCGACGTGATCGGCTTTCTGTGCCTGATCCCGCCGACGCGGCGCTGGCTGGTGCGTCTGGCACTGGCGCGCATGGCGGTCCGCGTCGGGCCGGCCGGACCGCCACCCGGGTCGGGATCGGGGTCGGCGGGCGGATCGGATGATCGCCACATCATCGAAGGCGAGTACGAGCGCCGCGACGACGATCCGCGGCGCTGACCGCCGAGGTCCGTCCTGGTTGCCGTCGCCCAGATCCTTGCCCCCGTTGTGGTGGTCATCGGCCTTGGCTGGCTGCTGACCCGGACCGGGTTCCTATCCGCGCCAACCCTCGCTGAACTCAACCGCCTGACCTACTGGGTCGGCCTGCCGGCCCTGCTGGCCAGCCGGATCGGCGCGGCCACGCCGGCCTATGACCGGGTCGGGAGTCTGTTGGTGGTGTTGATCGGCACCACCGCCGCGGTGGTACTGATCGGTGCGCTGATCGGGCGCGCCGGGCGGCTGCCGGCGGGGTCCCTCGCCACCTTCGTGCAGGCCGCCTACCGCGGCAACCTCACGTTCATTGGCCTACCGGTGGTGATCTACGCATTTGCCGGCAGCCAGGCCCCGGCGGCGGTGGAATCCGCCGCGCTGATCGCGTTCGCGCCGCTGGTGATCGTCTACAACGTGGTCGCGGTCGTCATCATGCAACCCCGGGTGGGCGCAGGGTTGGGGGCGGCCACGGCCCGCCTGATGCGACGCCTGCTGGGCAATCCCATCCTCATCGGGACCGGCGTCGGGATGGCGATCGCGATCAGTGGTTGGCCCCTGCCCGTATCGGTGGATCGCACCCTGTCGGCGATCGGGCAGATGGCCCTGCCGCTGGCGTTGATCGGCATCGGCGGCGGGCTGCACGCCACCCGGCTGGTCGGGCATCGCCGCTGGGCGCTGGGGGCGGCGCTGCTGAAAACCGCGATCACCCCGCTGATCGGTGCCGCGCTGGCGCTCGGGGTGGGGCTTGATGCCGGGGAAACGCGCCTCGCGCTGATCTTTCTCGCCTGTCCGACCGCTTCCGCCGCCTATGTCCTGGTCCGCGAAATGGACGGCGATGACGCCCTGATGGCGGGCGCCATCGTGATCAGCTATCCCCTGGCGCTACCATCGATGGCGCTGGTGCTCTCGCTCACCGGCTGATCAAGCTCGCGCTCGAGCGCGGCCTCGGCGGCGGCGCGTGAGCGGGCAAAGCGGGCCAGCAGCACATAGAGCGCCGGGGTGAAGTAGAGCGTGAACAGCGCCGCCAGCCCCAGCCCTCCGAACACCACCCAGCCGATGGCCGCGCGTGACTCGGCGCCGGCGCCGGTGCTCAGGATCAGCGGCAATCCGCCAAGCACCGTGGCGAGGATGGTCATGGACACGGGCCGCAGGCGCACACGGGCGCTCTCCAGTGCCGCGGCGCGCAGGCCATGGCCCTCATCCCGCAGCTGGTTGGCGAACTCCACCAGCAGGATGCCGTTTTTGGCCATCAGCCCGATCAGCAGGATCAATCCGATCTGCGAGTAGACATTGATGGAGGTCCCGCTCAGCACCAGCGCGAACACGGCGGCGGCGAGACCAAAGGGGACGGTCAGCATCACCACCAGCGCGCTCATCAGGCTTTCGAACTGCGCGGCCAGCACCAGCAGCACGATCAGCAGCGCCAGCGCGTAGGTGATCATGACTTCCTGACGGGTTTCCTCGAGGGTCTCGGCCTCGCCCCGGGTGATCAGCCCGATGCCCGGCGGCAGCGTCTCGTCGGCCAGCGCACGCAGGTCGGACACCGCCGCCTGCAGGGGATAGCCATCCTCCACGGCCAGATCGATACTCACCGCGCGCCGCTGCGCCTCCCGGTCGAGCTCGGCGGCGACGCCTTCCTCGCGCAGGCTCACCAGCGATGACAGGGCGACGAAGTGACCGTCCTCGGAGCGGATGCGCAGGTTGCCGAGATCGGCGGGTTCGTTGACCCGGCCGCTGGTGGATTCAAGGCGCAGCGGGATGGCGCGGTCGTCGATGTTGAGGTCGGTGATCTCAAGGCCGCTGATCATCGCCTCCAGCGTGGCCGCAAGGTCTTCAACGGGCACGTTCAGGGATTCGGCGCGCTCGCGGTTGATGTCCACTCGCACCTGCGGCTGGGTGGGCGAGTAATCGATGCGCCCCTGGCCGAGGCCGTCCACCTCGTCCTCGACCGCGCGGCTGAACGCCTGCGCCGCGGCGTAGAGGCGCTCGTAATCACTGCCGAGCAGCGAGACCTCGAGCCCGCTGCCGACCCCGCGCAGGCCCAGGCTGTTGGGGCTGCCGACCCGGATATTGACGCCGGGCAGATCGGCCAGTGCGGCCCGGGCGTCGGCGGCGATGGCCTGTTCGCCGCGTTCACGCTCCGACCAGGGCGCCAGCGGGGCGACGATAAGGATGCGGTTGGGGTCCCAGCGCCCGGCAATGGTGAAAAGCCGGGTCACCTCGCCGCGCTCGAGCAGCGGCTGCAGGCGCTCCTGCATGCGCCAGGCCTGATCCTGACTGTATTTGAGCCCGGCGCCGTCGGGACCGTTCCCCACCACATAGATCAGTCCGCGGTCCTCTTCGGGCAGCAGGGTCTGATCGATGCGGGTGAACTGCTGGATCGCCAGTCCCAGCACCAGCAGCGCCACCGCTCCCATGAGCCACGGGTGGGCGAGGGCACGGCCCAGACTGGCGGCATAGAAGTCAGCGATGCCGCGGCCCAGGCGGCGCAGGCGGCGGGTGCCCGCGCCGCCGCCCGATGCCCCGGCGCTGCCATCGTCCGGGCGCAGGAATCGCGCGGCGAGGGCCGGGACCAGTGACAGGGCGATGAACGATGACAGGGTGACCGCCACCGCCAGCACCACACCGAATTCCCTGAACAGGCGCCCGGCGGTGCTCGGCAGCAGCGAGATGGGCACAAACACCGCCACCAGCACGGCGGTGGTGGCGATGACCGCAAAAAAGACCTGATGGGTGCCCAGCAGGGCGGCCGCGCCGGCGCCGAGGCCCATGCGCTGGCGGCGCTGGATGTTTTCCAGCACGACGATGGCGTCGTCCACCACCAGCCCCGTCGCCAGCACCAGCGCCAGGAGGGTGAGCAGGTTGATGGAAAAGCCCAGCAGCCAGATCGCGGCGACCGTCCCGGTCAGCGCCAGTGGGATGGTGATGGCCGGGATGAGCGTGGCGCGCGGCGAGCCGATGAAAAGCCAGATCGTGGCGATGACGATCAGTGTGGCCGCGGCCAGCGTGATGAGCACCTCGGTGATGGCCCCGCGGATGAATACGGCGTCATCCGAGGTCTTGACCACCTCGACCGCGTCGAATCGGCGGTTGAGCTCGGCGATCGCCGCGTCCGCGGCGGCACTGATCTCGAGGGTATTGGACTGGGCCTGGCGCACGATGCCAAGCCCGAGGATCGGCTCGCCATTGAGCTGCACCTGGCTGCGCGCGTCGGCCGGCGAGAAGAACACGTTGGCCACATCGCCCAGTCGAAGCCCCGGGGCGAGGGTAAGGGCGGCGACCCGTTCCGGCGTCTCGAGCACGGCATTGGCGCGCACCCGCAGCTCCAGCTCAGAGGCCCGGAAACTGCCGGCGGGAATGTCCAGATCGGCCTGCTCGAGGCGCGTCCGCAGCGACTCGATGGTCAGGCCATGGGCGGTGAGGCGCAGCGGATCCACCGCCACGCGCAGCTGCCGCTGGCGATCGCCGTAGAGGCGGACATCGGCCACGCCCGGGAGCGAGATCAGCGCCGGGATGATGTCGTTTTCGACCCGGCGGGTGAGGGCGTCGAGGCTCAGACCGTTCCCCCGCGCGGCGACCCGCACGACGGGACTGGCGTCCTGATCGGCTTTAATGACGTTCACCTGCTCGACGTTGTCGGGCAGATTGCGCTCAATGCGAATCACCGCCTCGCGGATGTCCGCGGCGGCGCTGTCGAGATCGGCGTCGGCGCTGAACTCGACCACCACCCGGGTGCTGCTCTCCTCGCTGGAGGCGCTGATCCTGCGCACACCCGAGACGCGGGCGACAGCCCCCTCGATCTCACGGGTCACCTCGGCGTCCATGGTCTCGGGCGCCGCCCCCGGGTACTGGGCGCTGACGGTGATGCGCGGGCGGTCGACATCCGGCAGTTCGCGCACCTCAACGCCCAGCAGTGCGGCGGTGCCGGCAATCGCGATGATCAGGTTGATCACCGCCACCAGCACCGGGCGACGGATGCCGAGGGCGGGCAGGCCGCGGGGCGATTCCCTCATTGCGCCGGAGCGTCCCGGACCGCGTCGATGCGCGGATAATCATCAAGCGTGGCGGGGTCGATGATCCGCACCTCGATGCCCGGGCGCATCCGCTGAGCGCCCTCGCTGACGACGTCATCGCCGATCTCGAGTGGGCCGTCCACCAGTACCTGATCGGCCTGGCGCGCGACCAGCGTCACGTTCACGCGCTCGGCGGTGCCCGCCTCGACGCGCCAGACGTAGGCGCCGTTATCCCCCCACTGCAGGGCGGTGGCCGGGATTGTGGCGTGCCGCGGGCCGGCCAGCTCGCGGGTGATGCGAAAGCGCATGCCCGGTCGAAAGCGGTCATCGCGGTTATCCAGTCGCGCCTCGAGCTGGAATGTGCCGGTATCGCGGTCGATGCGGCTGTCGATGGCCTGGATGGTTGCGCTGACCGGGCTCTCGGGCCGGGCCCAGGCGGTCAGGGTGATGCGGTCGCCGACGGCCAGCTGGCCGTGGTAGTGGCCTGCGAGCCGGAAGCGCACCCGCAGGGTCTGGCGGTCATCCAGCGTGGTGATGGGCGTGTCGGGATCGACGCGCTGGCCCACCTCCAGATCGGTCAGGCCAAGATGCCCCGCAAAAGGGGCCTGGCGGGAGCGGTCAGCCAGGTCGAGTTGCGCCTGCTCGCGGGTCAGGCGGGCGATCTCGACCTCGCGGCGGACGTTTTCCAGGGTGGTCGGCGAGAAGGTGCCCGCGCCCTTGCCGGATTCGTAACGCTCGAGGCGGTTGCGGGCATCCCGCAGCTCGGCGCTCGCGCGCTCAAGCGCGTTCCGTGCCTGAGCGGACTCGAGCTCGACCAGTGTCTCACCGGCTTCCACCCGCTCACCGGCGGCGACGTTGAGGCGGGTCACGATGCCGGTGCTCTCAGGGTAGAGCGTCACCGAGCGGGCGGCGCGCGCCTCGCCCACCGCCTCGATGCGGTCACGCTGCTGGCCGGCCTCGACCGCGCTCAGGCGCACCGGTGCCGCATCGGACTGGGCCCACGCCACGGCGGGCAGCATCATGAGGCAGACAGTCAGTCGGCCGAAAATCCGGGGGATTGCGTTCATTCAATGAGGGTATCGTGTCTTACGCGCTATTGCTGGCACGTCGACACAGAAAAAGGCCGCCGGTTCCGCACCGACGGCCTTTTGATCCGTAGTGACGGCGCTCGACCTTATTTGGTCGACTTGGTGGCCGCCTCGGACGCCGACTTGACGTTGGTCTCGACGAGCTTGCGGGCCTCGTTGACGAAGTCCTGGTTCATCGCGGCCACTTTCTCGGCATCATTTTTGGCGCGCTCGGTCATCTCACGGGCGACCTTCTGCTGCTCTTCAGCATAGGTCTTGAGCGCCTCGGTGTCCTTGACCTCGAGGGCCGCGCGGGCCTGCTGCATACCGATGTCGGTGTAGGTCTTCGCCGCTTCCATCTGCGCGTCGATCATCTTCTCGGCATAGTCCATGGCCAGCTTGGCGTAGTCACGGGTCGGGCCCATGAAAAGCTTCTCGGCCTGGTCGTTCATCTTGTCAAAGTTGTCGTTCGCCATGGTGTCGTTCCTCTGGTTGCCGTTTCAATCCAAGGCATTCTGGCCTTGTTGCAGTGCAATATAGCAATGCCTTTGGTGCATTGCAACAAAAATTTTCGCAACGACGTTTGTTATTGTGCGGGCATTGCCATCAAAGGAACTATCAATGCTGAGTGTCAACCGTTTCGGGCTGCTGGACTGGATCGCGGGGGCGCGGGAGGCGGTGACGGCGTGGGCCGTACAGCTTGCCGCGGAGCTGTCCGCGATGCCCGCCGCGATGGTCGCGGCGGCGACGCCGGAGAATGCCATCGCGGCGGGCCGCATCGCGCTGCTTGTTGTTCTGATGCTGGTGGTCAGGCGCCTGATCCGTGATCGTGGCGGGGCGCTGATTGAGCGGCTGGCGGACTGGCAACAGCGGGCCGCCCCGGGGCTGGGTCCGCTGCGGCGCCTGGTGGTGATCGCGCTGGTGATCGGCCTGCATGGCATCAAAGTAGCGCTGGTGGCCGCCGTCGGCTATGCCGCCATCGTCCTGGGCATCGCCACCGGCCCCGAGGCATCCGCCATTGCCGGGCGGTTTGTGCTGGCGTTCGTGATCGCCGAGTCGCTGCGCCTGGTGGTGAATGCCTTTCTTGAACCCCGGGCCAGCGCGGCGCGTCTACTGCCGGTCGCCGATGCCGCGGCCCGGCGCTGGGAGGCACAGCTCTCGCGCCTGGTTCAGGTCGCCATCTATGGCCTGCTCTGGGTGACACCGACGCTCGCCAGCGTCGCCCCGGCGCTGGCCGGGCTGGCGCAGGCCATCATCACCGTGATCGTCCTGCTGGGCGTGCTCAAGGTGATCCGGGCGGCCCGCCGGCCGGTGCAGCAGTGGATGCTGGGTCGCGCCGCCCATCACCCGGGCAGTTTCTATGGCCCGGTGCTAGGGCCGTTGGCCGGCATCTGGCATGGGCTCGCCGGCGCTTTCGTCACCGCCTATGCCGTGCTGATCGTCACCGGGCCCGCCAGCGCGCTGATCTTTGTCAGCCAGGCCAGTGGGCTGAGCCTGCTGATCATTCTGGCGGCCGGCTTCATCGGCACGTCACTCGCGAGCCTGCGCCGGGTCGGGCGCTATCTGCCCCAGCGCCTGCGGGCGCGCCTGCCCATGCTCGCCGGGCGGATCGATGCCTGGGTGCCGCGGTTCGTGGGTGTCATCCACTGGCTTCTGGTGGCCGCGCTGGTGGGATCACTGCTGGATATCTGGGGGGTCGCCGAGGTCGGTGACTGGCTGGGCACAACCGGCGGTCAGACGCTGATCCACTCCATCGTCGCACTACTCGCCATCGGCATCCTTGCGGTCAGTGGCTGGCTGATCGCGGCCAGCTGGATCGAGGATCGGCTCAATCCCGATACCGGGACCGGCGAGCCGGGTGCCCGCGAGAAGACGCTGCTGGCGCTGTTCCGCAATGCCGTGGCCATTGCCATTCTGGTGCTCGCGGGGATGGTGGCGCTCTCAGAAATCGGTATTGATATCGGCCCACTGCTCGCCGGCGCTGGCGTCATCGGTCTGGCCATCGGGTTTGGCGCGCAGAAGCTCGTCCAGGACATCATCACCGGCGTGTTCATCCAGCTCGAGGACGCGATCCATCAGGACGACTTCGTGACCGCCGCGGGGATCAGCGGCACGGTGGAGCGGCTCAGCATCCGCTCGCTCGGGTTGCGCGACCTCTCAGGCGTCCTGCATGTAGTGCCATTTTCCTCGGTGGATACCGTTTCCAACTACACCCGCGACTTCGGCTATCACCTCGGTGAGTACGGGATGGCTTATCGTGAGAGCGTCGGCGATGCCATCGATGCGCTGCATAGCGCCTACGCCCGGCTCCAGGCAATGCCGGAGATCGGCGCCGAGGTGACCGGCCCGCTGGAAGTCGACGGAGTCAGCGCGCTGGCGGACAGCGCCGTGCTGATCCGCGTGCGCATCCGGACCACCGCGGGCATGCAGTATGCCGTGGGTCGGGCCTACAACCGGTGTGTGAAAGAACAATTCGACGCTGCCGGCATCGAGATTCCCTATCCACACCGCACGGTTTACTTCGGGGCGGGCGAGCAATGACCGACATTCGTATCGACGAGGATGTGCGAATCCCGATGAGTGACGGGGTCACGCTCTCGGCCCGGATCTGGCGGCCGCTGAGCGCCGATGCGCAACCCGTACCGGCGGTCCTCGAGACCATCCCCTACCGCAAGCGCGATCACACCCGCCCTCGTGATGAGACGCTGCATCGCTGGCTGGCCGAACGGGGCTATGCCAGCGTGCGGGTGGACATCCGTGGCAGTGGCGAGTCCGGTGGCGTGCTCGAAAACGAGTATCTGGCCCGTGAGCTCGAGGATGGCTATGCGCTCATCGAGTGGCTCGCCGCCCAGGCCTGGTGTGACGGCGGGGTGGGGATGATCGGCATCTCCTGGGGAGGGTTCAACGGTCTGCAGATCGCCGCCATGCAGCCGCCCGCGCTCAAGGCGGTGATTACCGTCTGCTCCACCGATGACCGCTACGCCGATGACATTCACACCATGGGCGGGTGCCTGCTGAGTGACAATCTGTCCTGGTCATCGGTGATGTTCGCGTTCAACAGCCTGCCGCCGGATCCTCAGCTAAGGGGGCAGGCGTGGCGATCGATCTGGCAGCAACGGCTCGAGGCCAATGCGCCCTGGCTGATGGAGTGGCTCGAACACCCGCAGCGCGATGATTACTGGCGGCATGGCTCGGTGTGCGAAGACTATGCGGCGATCCGCTGCCCGGTGCTGGCGGTGAGTGGCTGGGCGGATGGTTATACGAATGCCGTGTTCCGTCTGCTGGCCAATCTCGAAGTGCCGTGTCAGGGCATCGTCGGCCCCTGGAGTCATCGCTATCCGCACCTCGGCGAGCCCGGCCCGGCGATCGGGTTTCAGTCGCTGGTCACGGACTGGTGGGATCGCTGGCTGAAAGGCGAGCGCAACGGCGTCGATGAGGCGCCGCGGCTGCGCGCCTGGATCCAGGATGCCGACCCGCCGGCGACGGCCTATGGCGAGCGCCCCGGGCGCTGGGTGGCCGAGGCGCAGTGGCCGACACCCGCGGTGCAGGTCCGCACGCTCCACCCCCACGGCGACGGATCGCTGGCGCAGACACCCGCCGACGACAGCGCCGAGGGCCTGCGCCTCGACTCGCCGCTGGGGTTGGGGCTGTTCGCGGGCAAATGGTGCAGCTACGCCGATGGACCGGACCTACCCGATGATCAGCGCAAGGAGATGAGCGGCGGGCTGGTGTTTGAGACCGAGCCGCTGGAGGCGCCACTGGAGCTGCTGGGCGCGCCCCGGCTGCGGATCCGCCTGCGCGCCGAACAGCCATGCGGCCAGATCATCGTGCGGCTCTGTGACACGGCGCCGGATGGCGCGACCACCCGGGTGAGCTATGGGGTGCTCAACCTGCGTCACCGCGAGGGCCACGATCGGCCGCAGGACCTGGTGGCGGGCAGTGACTATGACGTGAGTGTGCCGCTGAACCACCTCGGCCACCGGTTCGCCGTCGGTCATCGGCTGCAGATGGCGCTGTCGACGGCCTACTGGCCGCTCGTCTGGCCCGAGCCCGAGGCCGGCCCGCTCTCGATCGATCCCGCCGCGACGGGCCTCGAGCTGCCGGTGCGGGCGCCGACCGGCCCGGACCATTCGCCGGTGTTCCCAGCGGCGCCCGACTATTCCCCCCTGCGCGCCGTCCAGCGGGTCGCGCCCACGCACGCCTGGCGGGTGCATCACGAACTGGGCGGTAACGCGGCGAGCCTCGAGGTGATCCAGGACAACGGCACGCGCACGTTGGAGGACGTCGATCTGACCCTGAGTGACGCGACCCGCGAGGTCTATCACCAGGTGGCCGGCGATCCGGCCCAGGTCAGTGGCGAGGTGGTGGCCGACTTTCAGCTCGGCCGCGGTGACTGGCAGGTCGCCACGCGCACCCGCACCCGGCTCGAGGCCGACGCCGAGGCCTTTTATCTGAGCGCCGAGCTGGATGCCTGGGAGTCGGACCGCCGGGTGTTCTCGCGCAACTGGCAGCGGCGGATTCCGCGTCGCAACGGCTAATCGCGCCCGCTGTCCTCAAGCGGCGTGATGGCGATCACCCGCGCGCAGGCGTCCATCACCGTCCAGCGCACTTCGTGGCCTGACAGGCGCATGCCATAGCGGCCGCGCCCGCGCCGCTGGTGGTAGGCCGGTCGCGGATCCGCCGCCAGGGTCTGCTCGATCAGCGCACCGAGGTGCGCCGGGGCGTTCGCCAGCGCCGCCTGCGCCTCGGCCTCCCATTCCACCGGCAAGCCCGGGCCCGTCTCGCCCAGACCCGCCGGCGGTCGGGCGTCGGGCCGTGACTCGATGGCGGGCAGGTAGGGCTTGATATCAAAAATCGGGGTGCCGTCCATCAGATCACAGCCGCGCAGGGCGAGGCCTGTGCCGGGCGGTGTCAGCAATGCCTCGATGCGTGCCAGCGACAGACCCAGTCCGTTGGGCCGAAACGGCGAGCGCGTCGCGAACACCCCAAGGCGTTGATTGCCGCCCAGTCGGGGAGGGCGGACCGTCGGTCGCCAGGGCCCCGGGCGGATGGCATGGAAGCCGAACACCAGCCAGCAATGCGAGCAGGTCTCGAGGCCGCGCAGCGCGCTGGCGTCGTTGTAAGGCGGCTCGAGGCGCAGCTCGGCGCGCGCGGCGGGGACCAGACCGGGCTGACGCGGCGTGCCGAAGCGGCCCTCGAAATCACTGCGCAGATAGGCGATGGGGTGGATATCCATGCGGCAAGGATACTGCGTTACAATCCGGGCATGACATATCCAAGCGTTGATCAATGCGTCGGTAACACCCCGCTGGTGCGCCTCCAGCGGCTTGCGGATACCGGTTCGAACACGGTGCTGCTCAAGCTCGAGGGCAATAACCCGGCCGGCTCGGTCAAGGACCGGCCGGCCATGAACATGATCACCCAGGCTGAGCGGCGGGGCGAGATCCGCCCCGGCGATACCCTGATCGAGGCCACCAGCGGCAACACCGGCATCGCGCTGGCCATGGCGGCGGCGGTCAAGGGCTATCGCATGGTGCTGATCATGCCCGAGAACATGACCGTCGAGCGGCGCGCCTCGATGCGTGCCTACGGGGCCGAACTGGTGCTGGTCACCCAGGCCGAGGGCATGGAGGGCGCCCGCGACGTGGCGCTGCGCATGCAGGCCGAGGGCAAGGGCCGGGTCCTTGATCAGTTCTCCAACCCCGATAACTGGGGCGCTCACTACAATGGCACCGGCCCCGAGGTGTGGCGTGACACCGGCGGCGCGGTGACCCATTTCGTGGCCTCCATGGGCACGACCGGCACGACCATGGGGGTATCGCGGTATCTCAAGGAGCAGAACCCCGGTGTACAGATCGTCGGCGCCCAGCCCCGCGAGGGGGCGAGCATCCCCGGCATCCGCAAATGGCCCGAGGCGTATCTGCCGGCGATCTTCGAGTCACACCGCGTCGATCGGGTGGTCGAGGTGGCGCAGGACGAGGCCGAGACGATGACCCGCCGCCTGGCCGCCGAGGAAGGGATCTTCGCGGGGATTTCCAGTGGTGGCACCCTGTGGGCCGCGCTCCAGATCGCGCAAGAGGTCGAGAACGCGACCATCGTGAGTATTGTCTGCGATCGCGGTGACCGCTATCTGTCGAGCGGCGTGTTCCCCGATCAATGAACGTCTTCGCCTTTGATATCGAGACCGTGCCGGATGTGGCCGGTGGCCGTCGCCTGCACGGTCTGGACGGGCTGGATGACCACGATGCCGCCGAGGCGCTGCTCGCCATGCGCCGCGAAGAGACCGGTTCGGATTTTCTGCGCCTGCCGCTGCACCGCGTGGTGGTGATCTCGGTGGCGGCGCTGATCGGTGACCGGTTCACGGTGTTCTCGCTGGGCGAGGGTGGCGATGATGAGGCGCGCCTGATCGACCGGTTCTTCGATGGCATCGAGCGCTATGTGCCACGTCTGATCAGCTGGAATGGCAGCGGGTTCGATCTGCCGGTCCTGCACTACCGGGCGCTGATGCACGGCCTGAGCGCGCCGCGCTACTGGGAGACGGGGGCCACCGACCGCGACTTTCGCTTCAACAACTACCACAACCGGTTTCACGATCGGCACACCGATCTGATGGATGTGCTGGCCGGCTATTCGGGGCGGGCGGTGGCGCCACTGGATCAGGTCGCCACGCTCTGCGGACTGCCCGGCAAACTCGGGATGAGCGGCGCGGATGTGCGCCACCAGATCGATGCCGGCCACTTCGCCGCCGTGCGGGATTACTGCGAGCACGATGTGCTGAATACCTACCTGCTCTGGCTGCGATTCCGGCGCCTGCGTGGTGAGCTTGATGAGACTGATCACGATCGTGAATGTGCCCGCGTCCGCGAGGCGCTGACCGAGGCCGAGAAGCCCCATCTTGAGCAGTTTCTCAACGCGTGGACGGGCTGACCGGCATGGGAGGACGACGCGGCCGACGCTTGCCCCAGACCCCGGTCGAGCTGGATATCGATCGCATCAGCCACGAGGGGCGCGGCATCGGTGTCAACGACGGTCGGACCGCGTTCATCCAGGGCGCACTGCCCGGCGAGCGGGTCACGGCCGATATCCGCCGTCAGCGCCGCCGCCAGCAGGAAGGTCAGGCCGTCTCGGTGGTCGGCACGCCGGCGGCCGATCGCGTGACCCCGCCGTGCGAGTTCTTCGGCGTCTGCGGCGGCTGCAGCCTGCAGCATATGGATCCCGCCGCCCAGGTCCGGCATAAGGAATGCACCCTCGCTGAGCTGCTCGAGCACACCGGTCGGGTGTCGCCGGCGCGCTGGCTGCCACCGCTCACCGGACCCACTGCCGGCTATCGACGGCGGGCCCGGCTGGGGGTGAAGTATGTACCGCGCAAGGGCGACCGGGTGCTGGTGGGGTTTCGGGAGCGCTTCAGCCCGTTTGTCGCCGACATTGAATCCTGCCATGTTCTGGATGTGCGGGTCGGCCCCCTGATCCCCGCACTGGCGCAGTTGGTCCGGGCACTGAGCATGCCCGATCGCATTGCCCAGATCGAAGTGGCCGCCGGTGATGAGGCGGTGGGGCTGGTGTTCCGCAACCTGCGCGCCCTGACGCCGGAAGACCGCGAAGCGCTGATCGCGTTTGGCAACGCCCACGATGTGCTGATCTTTGAGCAGCCCGGCAATGAGTCCACCGTGGCGCCGCTGGGACATGATCAGTCACGACTTGAATACCGGCTGCCGGAATTCGATCTGCGGTTCGCCTTTGCGCCCACCGACTTCACGCAGATCAACGCCGCGATCAACCGACAGATGGTCCCGCAGGCCATCGAGCAGCTCGCCCTCGAGCCGGACAGCCGGGTGCTGGATCTGTTCTGCGGGTTGGGCAACTTCACCCTGCCCATCGCCCAGAATGCTGCGGCGGTGATCGGTGTCGAGGGCGATGAGCCGCTGGTCGAGCGGGGCCGTGAGAACGCCGCGATCAACGGCATTGATAATGCGCGCTTCGCCGCCACCGACCTGACCCGGATCCCGCCGGATGCCGACTGGCTGGGCGAGGGCATTGATCGGGCCCTGCTTGATCCGCCCCGCTCGGGCGCGCTCGAAGTGCTGCCCAGCCTGGACGCGCTCGGCCCGTCGCGCATCGTCTACGTATCCTGCGGGCCGTCGACCCTTGCCCGCGATGCCGGTGAACTGGTGCACCGCTATGGCTATCGGCTTGAGGCGGCCGGGCTGATGGACATGTTCCCGCATACCGGCCACGCCGAGGCAATGGCGGTTTTCAGCCGCTGACCCCCGTCCTGGAGCCATCGTCATGCCCCGAGACTACGAAATCATCGCCCGCGAGACCGTCCATGACGGGTTCTTTCAGGTGAGCCGCTTCACCCTGCGCCATGCCCTGTTCGCCGGCGGGCAGAGCGAGGTCCTGGTGCGTGAGCGCCTTGAACGGGGCAACGCCGTCGCCGTCCTGCCCTATGACCCGTGGCTCGATCAGGTGGTGCTGGTCGAGCAGTTCCGGGTCGGCGCCCTCGAGACGGGGTTTGGCCCCTGGGTGCTCGAGACCATCGCCGGCATCATCGAGCCGGGCGAACGGGACGAGGATGTCGCCCACCGGGAGACCCGCGAGGAGGCGGACTGCGCCCTGGGCGAGCTGATGCCCATCGCCCACTATCTGGTCAGCCCCGGGGGCAGTTCCCAGACGGCCCGGGTCTACTGTGCGCCGGTGGACAGCCGCGATCTGCGCCGCGAAGGCCATGGCCATCCCGACGAGGGCGAGGACATCCGGGTCCATGTGGTGCCGGCGGACGAGGCGATTGCCATGCTCGACAGCGGCGCGCTCACCGCCGCCATGCCGATCATTGCCCTGCAGTGGCTTGCGCTCAATCGCGCGGTTGTCCGAGATCGCTGGCAAGCGATGCCGCGAGCCCCGTATAACGGGCCGGCGTCAACGCCCTGAGGTCGTCGCGCACGGCCTCAGGCAGTGCCAGCTCGTCGACGAACGCCTGCAGGGCGGCGCTGTCCACGCGCTTGCCGCGGGTCAGGGCCTTGAGCTTTTCGTAGGGCTCGTCGATCCCGTAGCGCCGCATCACCGTCTGGATCGCCTCGGCGAGCACCTCCCAGTTATCGTCCAGATCGGCGGCGATGCGCGCGTGGTTGACCGCGATCTTGTCCAGGCCACGGATCAACGAGGCATTGGCGACGCCCGTCTGGGCAAGCCCCACGCCGACGTTGCGCAGCACCGTGGAGTCGGTCAGGTCCCGCTGCCAGCGCGACACCGGCAGCTTGCGGGCGAGATGCTCGAGCAGGGCGTTGGCGACGCCGTAGTTGCCCTCGGCGTTCTCGAAGTCGATGGGGTTGACCTTGTGCGGCATGGTCGATGAGCCGATCTCGCCCTCGACGGTGCGCTGGCGGAAATAGCCGAAGGCGATATAGCCCCACAGATCGCGCACCAGATCGATGCCCACCGTGTTGAACCGCGCCAGTGTGTCGAACAGCTCGGCGATGCCGTCGTGGGGTTCGATTTGGGTCGTGTAGGCGTTGTAGTCCAGTCCCAGGTTTTCGACGTAATGCTTTGAAAAACGGGGCCAATCCACCGTCGGGTAGGCGCTCAGGTGGGCGTTGAAGTTGCCCACCGCGCCGTTGATCTTGCCGAGGATCGGCACCGCCGCCAGCTGGTCGCGCTGGCGCTGGAGGCGGGCGGCGACGTTGGCGAATTCCTTGCCGAGGGTGGTTGGCGAGGCGGGCTGACCATGGGTGCGGGCCAGCATCGCCACATCGGCGTGCTCGTGGGCGAGCGCGCGCAGACGCTGGATGATTTGATCCGCATCCGGCAGCAATACATCATTGCGCGCACGACGCAGCATGAGCGCGTAGGCCAGGTTGTTGATGTCCTCGGATGTACAGGCGAAATGCACGAACTCGGTGATCGGAGCCAGCTCCGCATGCCCGGCCATGGCGGTCTTGATGAAGTACTCCACCGCCTTGACGTCGTGGTTGGTGGTGGCCTCGATGGCCTTGACCCGTTCGGCATCCGCTTCGTCGAAATCCGTGGCGATGCGGGTCAGCGCCCGCGCCGCGCTGTCCGACAGGGGCGGCACCTCGGCGATGGCATCCTCGGCGGCGAGCGCCTTGAGCCATTCGACTTCGACCAGCACGCGATGGCGGATCAACCCATACTCACTGACCAGCGAGCGCAGGGCCTGCGTCTTGCGGCCATAGCGACCGTCGATGGGGGAAATGGCGGTAAGCTGACTGAGTTCCATGGGCTCCAACGCGCTTGAAATTGAGCATATAGTTTACAAGAACCGGAGAGACGATGATGAGTGAGCAGGGATTTCGGACCGAATCGGACAGCATGGGCGAGCTGCAGGTGCCCGCCGAGGCCCTTTATGGCGCCCAGACCCAGCGGGCCGTCGATAACTTCGCCATCAGCGGGCTGCCCATGCCGCGGCGGTTCATCCAGGCGCTGGGGCGGGTCAAGGCCTCGACCGCACAGGCCAACCAGTCCCTGGGGGATCTTGATGCGGCCATCGCCGGGGCCATCACCCAGGCCGCGGAGCGCGTTGCCGAGGGCGAACACGACGCCCAGTTCCCGGTGGATGTGTTCCAGACCGGTTCCGGGACCAGCAGCAACATGAACGCCAACGAGGTGATCGCGCGCCTCGCCACCGAGTCACTGGGCTCGCCCGTGCACCCCAACGATCACGTCAACATGAGCCAGAGCAGCAATGACGTGATCCCCACCGCCATTCACGTCGCCGCCACCCTGGCCTGTGCCGAGGAGCTGCTGCCGGCGCTGGATCACCTGGCCGCGACCCTTGAGCGCCGCGCCGAAGACCTCAATGACGTGACCACCACCGGCCGCACGCATCTCATGGACGCCATGCCGGTGACACTCGGCCAGTCGATCGGCGGCTGGGCGTTTCAGATCCGTCAGGGTGAGGTGCGGATCCGTTCGGCGATGGAACGGGTGCGTGCCCTGGCCCAGGGCGGCACAGCGGTGGGCACGGGCATCAACGCCCGCCCGGAGTTTGCCGATGCGGTGGCGGCGGCGCTCACCGAGCGTAGCGGCGTCAGCTTTTACCCCACGCCCAACCGGTTCGAGGGCCTGAGCACCCAGGACGCCGCCGTGGAGCTCTCCGGGCAGCTCAAGACCGTGGCCGTCAGCCTGATGAAGATCAGCAACGACCTGCGCTGGATGAACTCCGGGCCGCTGGCGGGACTGGGCGAGATCGCCCTGCCGGCGCTGCAGCCGGGCAGCAGCATCATGCCGGGCAAGGTCAATCCGGTGATCCCGGAAGCGGTCGCGCAGGTCTGCGCCCAGGTGATCGGTAACGATACCACCATCACCGTTGCCGGCCAGTCGGGGAATTTCCAGCTCAATGTGATGCTGCCGGTGGTGGCCCATAATCTGCTCGAGAGCATCTCGCTGCTGGCCAATGCGTCCACCGCGCTGGCGGATCGGGCGGTGGCCGGATTCAGTGTCAATCGCGAGCGGCTTGAAGCGGCGCTCGGCCGCAACCCGATCCTGGTGACGGCGCTGAACACCGAGATTGGTTATGAACTGGGTGCGAAGATCGCCAAGCGCGCCTATGCCGAGGGCCGACCGCTGATGGACCTTGCCCGGGAGATGACGGATCTCTCCGACGATGAGCTCGAGCGGCTGCTCGATCCCCGGGCATTGACCGCCGGGGGCATCCCGGGCGCGGATTAAGGGCCGGGCGACCTGTCGTAGCGGCTGAACGTCTGCGTGCAGCCGCCGGGGCCGTGGGCGTCGAGGTGCATCGACGCCAACTGGAAATCGCCGGTCTCGGCCAGCAGATCGCCCTCGCAGAGGCTCGCGAACGGCTGGCCGCCGATCAGCCGATGCACGGTGGTCAGGAATAGCGAGTCGAGAAGATTCGCGCTCAGCAGGGTATGCAGGACGAACGGGCCGGCCACGGTGTAAATGCGCCGATAGGCCAGTGCCTGGAGGGCGGTGACCAGCGCGGCGCCGCCCGGGTGCTCGACCTCGGGCAGGACGATCACTTCAGTGCCGGCCCGCTCATGGGCCTGCACGCGGCTGTCAGGCACGGATTCGCCGGTGATCACAATCACCCGTCGGCCCTGGTCGAGCAGACGCCTCGGAACGGCAAAATCGAGTCCGGCGCTGAGTACCGCGACGTCCGGCTGCGGAGCCAGCCCGTGGCGAACGCGCCAGGCGCGGATGTCGCTGAATGCGTCATCGATGCCGATGGGCAGGCTGTCCTGGGCGGTGCCGGCCTCGAGGTCGCGCAGATATCGGCCCGAGCTCAGCAGCAGGTCCGCCTGCCCGGCGAGCTCCTGGAACAACCGCCAGTCCCGGGCATTGGCGATGCTCTCCGGCACCCCCTGGCCGCCTGTGTCTGCGGGGACGCTGATGCGCCCATCCAGGCTTGCGATGTAGTTGGCGTAGATGAACGGCCCATGACGACCGCGGTCGGGCAGCGCATGGTACAGGTAGAGGCCGGTGAGCGGGCGCGTCGCGCCGGGGTCGGGGTAACAGGCAGTGATGGGTCCATTCATGCCCGCCGAACGATACGGCAAAGCTTTCAGGCGCGCTAGAATGGGGGCATGAGCCAGACCAAGCCCTTCGACCCGGATCCGGTCCTCAAGACCCTGCCAACGGCGCCCGGCGTCTATCGCATGTTCGATGACGCGGGGACGGTGATTTACGTGGGCAAGGCCCGCAACCTCAAGCGCCGCGTGAGCAGTTACTTCCGCAAGGGCGCGCACAATGCCAAGACCCAGGCCCTGGTGGGGCAGGTGGCCGACCTTCAGGTGACCGTCACGCACACCGAGGCCGAGGCGCTCATCCTTGAGAACAACCTGATCAAGGAGCATCGGCCGCGCTACAACGTCCTGCTGCGTGACGACAAGACCTATCCGTTCATTTACCTCTCGACCCAGCAGGACTTCCCGCGTCTGGGTTTCCACCGCGGCCAGCGCCGCGGCGAGGGGCGCTATTTTGGCCCGTTTCCGTCCTCCGGCGCGGTGCGCGAGACCCTCAACCACCTGCAGAAGGTTTTCCCGGTGCGGCAGTGCCGTGACAGCTTCTACCGGCATCGCACGCGGCCCTGCCTGCAGTACCAGATCGGCCGCTGTACGGCGCCCTGCGTGGGCTATATCAGCGAGACGGACTATGCGAAGGATGTCCGCCACGTCGAGATGTTCCTCTCGGGGCAGAGCAACGAGGTGGTCGACGAGCTGGTCCGCCGCATGGAGGCGGCGGCCGAGGATCAGGATTTTGAACAGGCGGCGCGGTTGCGCGACCGCATCACCAGCCTGCGGCGTATCCAGGAGCGCCAGTACGTCTCGGGGGCGCGCGGTGATGTCGACGTGATCGCCTGCCGGCTGCGCGAAAACCTGGCCTGTGTCCAGGTCTTCGTCATCCGTGACGGTCAGAATCTGGGTAATCAGACGTATTTTCCGCGCGTACCCCCCGAGACGGGACCAGAGGAAATCCTCTATGGATTCATCGCGCGGCACTATCTGGGTCAGTCGCCGCCGGCGGAACTGCTGGTCAGCCATGAGCTTGAAGACGGCGAGGTGCTCGAAGAAGCGATGAGCCATGATGCCGGCCATCGGGTGCGGATCAGTGCCCGGCTGCGCGGCGAGCGGCGGCGCTGGATGGAGATGGCACAGCGCAACGCCGATCACGCCCTGAGTGCCCGCATGAGCGGCGAGGCGCTGATGGAGCGGCGCTTTGACGATATCCAGCAGGCGCTGTCGCTCGAGGCGATCCCCGAGCGCATCGAGTGCTTTGACATCAGTCATACCCGCGGCGAGGCCACCGTGGCGTCGTGCGTGGTCATGGGGCGCGAAGGGCCGATCAAGGACGACTATCGACGCTTCAACATCGACGGCATCACCGACGGTGACGACTACGCCGCCATGCACCAGGCGCTGACCCGTCGCTTTCAGCGCCTGCGCGACGGCGAGGGCACCGCGCCCGATGTGCTGCTGATCGACGGTGGTCTGGGCCAGCTCCGGCAGGCCGAGGCGGTCCTCGAGGCGCTCGAGATCGAGGGCGTCCTGGCGGTGGGGATCTCCAAGGGGGCACGCCGTAAGCCCGGCGAGGAAGTGCTGCTGGTGTCGGGCCGCTCGGATGAGATCCGGCTTGCACCCGAGTCACCGGGACTGCATCTTCTCCAGCAGGTCCGCGACGAGGCCCATCGGTTTGCCATCACCGGGCATCGCAACCGGCGTGGCAAGTCGCGTCAGCAGTCCAGTCTGGAGGAAATCCCGGGACTGGGCGCGAAGCGGCGCCAGGCGCTGATGAAGCAGTTCGGCGGGCTGAAGGGCATCAAGCGCGCGGGGGTCGAGGATCTGAGTCGCGTGCAGGGCATCAGCACCGCGCTGGCGGAGCGGATCCACGGGCATTTGAATGGCTGACAATCAGGCGATGGTAGGCTCGCAATCATGGAAATGACGCTCCCCAATATCCTGACCTGGCTGCGGATCGTCATGATCCCGGTACTGGGTCTGCTGTTCCTGCTGCCGGCCCCCTGGTCCAACGGCGCGGCCGCCTTCGTGTTCGCCCTTGCCAGCGTGACCGACTGGCTGGATGGCTTTCTGGCGCGGCGCTGGAACCAGGCATCGCCGTTTGGCGCGTTCCTGGACCCGGTGGCCGATAAGCTGATCGTGGCGATCGCGCTGATCATCGTGCTCGTCGAGTCGCCCACCGCCCTTGTGGCCATCCCCGTGGCGGTCATCATCGGCCGCGAGATCGCCGTATCGGCGCTGCGCGAGTGGATGGCCGAGCTGGGCCACCGCGCCAGCGTGGCGGTGGGCATGACCGGCAAGGTCAAGACGGCGCTGCAGATGATCGCCATCGTGTTCCTGCTCTATCGCCATCAGATCGAGGGCATCCCCACCTGGCCGGTGGGGCTTGTGATGCTCTATGCCGCCGCCGGGCTTACGCTGTACTCAATGGTGCTTTATCTGTCGGCGGCGCTGCGGACCCTCGACCGGGTCGAGCAGGGTTGACACATACAGCGCCCTGACTAGAATAACGGGCTGTGACGCGGGAATAGCTCAGCTGGTAGAGCACAACCTTGCCAAGGTTGGGGTCGCGAGTTCGAATCTCGTTTCCCGCTCCAAACAGGGAACCCCGACCGGTCACGGTCGGGGTTTTTTATGGCTAGGTGGCAGAATGGTGATGCAGCGGCCTGCAAAGCCGTGAACGCCGGTTCGATTCCGGCCCTAGCCTCCATCTATCCGCCCGGATGGCGGAACTGGTAGACGCACGGGACTTAAAATCCCGGGGCTTTGGCCGTGTGGGTTCGAGTCCCACTCCGGGCACCATCTCCATCAGCCGGAGCATGCAATGACCGCGCCCATCCTCATCACCGGTGCCAGTCAGCGTATCGGGCTTGCGTTCGCGAAGCACTGTCTGGAGCGCGACGTCCCGGTCATCGCCACCTATCGCACCCATCGACCCGCGGTGGATGACCTGGTGCAGGCCGGCGCGACGTGCGTCCACGCCGACTTCGCGAGTAACGCCGGCGTCGACGCGTTCATTGATACCCTCAGGGCGCAGACCCCCACGCTGCGGGCAATCATCCACAATGCCTCGGACTGGCTTCCGGAGAGCCCGGATACGGATCCGGCGGATGTCATGGCGGCCATGATGCAGATCCACAGCACGACGCCCTACCGCATCAACCTGGCCTGCCGGGATCTGCTTGAGAACAGCGACACCCCCACCGATATCGTCCATATGACCGACTATGTGGTGGAAAAGGGCAGTGCCAAGCACATCGCCTATGCCGCCAGCAAAGCCGCGCTGGACAATCTGACCCTGTCCTTTGCCCGGCTGCTGTCACCCGCGGTCAAGGTCAACAGCATCGCCCCCTCGCTGATCATGTTCAACGAGGGCGACAGCGAAGCGTACCGCGAAAAGACCCTGAAGAAATCGCTGCTGGGAATCGCCCCGGGCGAGACGGCGGCGGTGCAGACCCTGCAGTTTCTGCTGGATAATCCATACATCACCGGCCGGCGCATCGGCCTTGATGGGGGGCGGAACCTGGTCTGAGTGGGCCGCCCCCGCGATCGTGCTGGCGTCCGGCGTTGGTCTAATCGGTTTGCGTGCCGACTCCGACCGCCGCCAGCGCCTCACGGATTGCATCGAGGCTTGTCGGATCCTCGATGGTCGCCGGTACCGCGACATCCGCGTCGCGGGTGAGCTGCCGGATGGACTTGCGCAGGATCTTGCCCGATCGGGTCTTCGGCAGTTTGTCGACCACAGCGACGGCCTGCAGCGAGGCAATGGCGCCAATCCGGGTGCGGATCATTGCCATGAGTTCTTTCTCCAGCCGCGCTGGATCAATGGTCTCGCCTGATTTGAGCACCACGAACCCCATGGGCATCTCCCCTTTCAGGGCATCCGCCACGCCCACGACGGCGCATTCGGCGACGGCCGGATGATCGCCGATCATCTCCTCCATCTCGCCGGTCGAGAGTCGATGGCCGGCGACGTTGATGACATCGTCCATCCGCCCCATGACGAACAGATAACCCGCCTCGTCGATGTAGCCGCCATCGGCGGTGTCGTAGTAGCCGGGTAAGGCCTGCAGGTATGAGCGGCGGAAGCGCTCGTCATCGGCCCACAGCGTTGGCAGACACCCGGGCGGCAGGGGCAGTTTGAGGGCGATGCTGCCCTGCTGGCCCGGGGGTTGCGCCACGCCATCACCATCCAGGATCTCCACCTGATAACCCGGCACGGGCAGGGCCGCGGAGCCGCTTTTCTCGGGGTGTGGTTCGATGCCCATGGGATTGGCGGCGATGGCCCAGCCCGTCTCGGTCTGCCACCAGTGATCGATCACCGGGCGCTGGGTGATGGACTTGATCCAGCCATAGGTCGGGGGATCCAGCCGCTCGCCGGCGAGGTAGATCCGCTCCAGGGCGCTGAGGTCGTGCCCCGCCATCAACGCCGCCTCCGGGTCTTCCTTGCGCACGGCGCGAAAGGCGGTGGGGGCGGTGAAAAACGCCTTGACGCGGTGCTCGGCGAGCACCCGCCAGAAGGCGCCGGCATCCGGCGTCTTAACCGGTTTGCCCTCGTAGACGATGGTGGTGCAGCCACGGATGAGCGGTGCGTAGACGATGTAGGAGTGCCCCACGACCCAGCCGACATCCGAGGCGGTCCAGAACACATCCCCGGGGTCGAGGTCATAGATCGCCTGCATGCTGAAATTGAGCGCCACGGCATAACCGCCGGTATCGCGGACGACGCCCTTGGGTTTGCCGGTGGTCCCCGAGGTGTAGAGGATGTAGAGCGGGTGAGTCGCCTCGACCGGCACTGGATCGGCCGGGGTGGCCGCCTGGGTCAGCTCGTGCCAGTCCACCTCGCGGGTCACGCCGCTCTCCTCCGCCAGGGTGGCCGTGCATTCCGGGCGCTGCAGGACCACGGTGGTGGCGGGCGGGTACTGCGTCTCATCCAGCGCGGTCTCGACCAGCGGTTTGTACGGCAACACGCGGTTGACCTCGATGCCGCAGCTCGCGGTGATCAAAACGCGTGGCCTGGCGTCGTCAATGCGCACCGCCAGTTCATGGGGCTGAAAACCGCCGAACACCACGGAGTGGATGGCCCCCAGGCGGGCGCAGGCCAGCATGGCCACCACGGCCTCCGGCACCATGGGCATGTAGATGACCACGCGATCGCCCTTCACGACTCCCAGGTCCCGCAACCCGCCCGCCAGCCGGGCCACTTCGTCACGCAGTTCGTGATAGCTGATGGCCCGTTTTTGACCGGTGACGGGGGAGTCGTAGATGACCGCCGTCTGCCCGCCGCGACCCTGTTCAATGTGATGGTCGAGGGCCAGATGCGACAGGTTAAGCTCGCCGTCGGTAAACCAGCGGTCGTGGCCCGCTTCGTCGCGGCCGAGGATGGTCTCGGGAAACCGGTACCAGTCGAGCTCGGCGGCCTGATCGCGCCAGAAACCGGCGGGGTCATCGATGGAGCGCTGATAAATCGCTGCGTAATTCATGGGACTCTCCTCCCGGATTATTATTGTCGCGGCGCGGTGTGCGCGCCGCTCAGATCACATACAGATCGACATACTCGTGCACCGGCATTGATTCGAGACGCGCCTGATCCAGCGAGACATCAAGGATGGCGCGCTGCTGACGGGCCGGGAAACGCCGCGCCAGATTGGTCCGGAACTTGTCCTCGAGCAGCGGGATGCCTTCCTCGCGCCGGCGCTTGTGGCCGATGGGGTATTCCACGACCTCCTCGTCGAGCACCGTGCCGTCATTGAGCTCGACGGTCAGGGCGTTGGGGATCGAGCGCTTGGCCGGGTCGTGATAGTCGGCGGTGAAACCGGCATCCTCAACGCAGACGATCTTCTCGCGCAGGGCGTCGATGCGCGGATCGGCGGCGGCACTGTCCTCGTAGTCGCGGGCGGTGAGATGACCGAAGATCAACGGCACGGCCACCATGTACTGCACGCAGTGATCGCGGTCCGCGGGGTTGTTGAGCGGTCCCTGCTTGTCGATGATGCGGATGCAGGCCTCGTGGGTGCGGATGCTGATGCGCTTGATATCCGCCGCCGAGCGGCCCATTTCGGCCAGCCGGCGATGCAGCGTGACGGCCGCCTCTACCGCGGTCTGGGCGTGGAACTCCGCGGGAAAACTGATCTTGAAGAGCACGTTTTCCATGACATAGCTGCCATAGCCGCGCTGGAACGAGAACGGCTCGCCATTGAAGAGGACGTCATAGAACCCCCAGGTCGGCGCGCTCAGCGCGGTGGGATAGCCCATCTCGCCGGTTCTGGCCATCAACGCCAGGCGCACGCCGCGGGCGGTGGCATCGCCGGCCGCCCAGGACTTCCGGCTGCCGGCGTTGGGGTAGTGGCGGTAGGTGCGCAGCGACTGACCGTCCACCCAGGCCAGTGACACGGCGTTGAGGATCTCCTCCCGGGAGAGGCCCAGCATGTCGGCCACCACCGCCGTGGTCGCCACCTTGACCAGCACCACATGATCCAGACCGACGCGGTTGAAAGAGTTCTCAAGCGCGATGACGCCCTGAATCTCATGGGCCTTGACCATGGCGATCAGCACCTCGCGCATGGTCAGCGGTGCGCGGCCTTCGGCGACGGCCGTGCGCGACAGCCAGTCGGCGGTGGCGAGGATGCCGCCCAGGTTATCCGAAGGATGCCCCCACTCGGCGGCCAGCCAGGTGTCGTTGAAGTCGAGCCAGCGGATGATGGCGCCGATATTGAACGCGCCCTGGACGGGATCGAGCTGGAACTGTGTGCCCGGTACCCGGGTGCCGTTGGGCACCGCGGTGCCGTAGACGACGGGGCCGAGCAGCTTGGTGCAGGCCGGATACTCCAGTGCCTCAAGGCCGCAGCCGAGGGTGTCGATCAGGCAGTTGCGGGCGGTTTCAAGGGCCACATCGCGGTCGATGGGGTAGTCCCTGACATAGTCGACGATGTCAGTGAGGACGGTATCGGCGTTGTTCATGGGCTGTTCTCCGTGGGTCATGGATCAGTCGCGCGCATCCAGCGGCACGAATTTCAGATTGTCGGGGCCGATGTAGTTGGCACTCGGGCGGATGATCTTGTTGTCCTGGCGCTGCTCGATGACATGCGCCGCCCAGCCACTGGTGCGTGCGATGACGAACAGCGGGGTGAACAGGGCGGTGGGGACGTCCATGGCGTTGAAGGCCACCGCCGAGAACCAGTCCAGGTTGGGGAACATCTTCTTGGCGTCGGCCATCACCGACTCGATGCGCTCGGCCACCTGGAAAAGGCGGGTGTTGCCATTGCGGTCGGTAAGATCGCGGGCGATGCGCTTGATGACTTCGTTCCGCGGGTCGCTGATGGTGTAGACGGGATGACCGAAGCCGATGACCACCTCTTTGTTGGCGATGCGCTCGCGGATGTCGGCCTCGGCCTCATCGGCGCTGCGATAGCGCTGCTGGATCTCGAACGCCGCTTCGTTGGCGCCGCCATGCTTGGGCCCGCGCAGTGCGCCGATCGCCCCGGTCACCGCCGAGTACATGTCCGACCCGGTGCCGGCGACCACCCGGGCGGTGAACGTCGAGGCATTGAATTCGTGCTCGGCGTAGAGGGTGAGCGCGGTATGCATCGAGCGTTCCCAGGCCGCCGACGGCGCTTCGCCATGCAGGAGGTGCAGGAAATGGCCGCCAATGGAATCGTCATCGGTTTCCACATCAATGCGCCGGCCGTTGTGACTGAAGTGATACCAGTAGAGCAGGACCGAGCCCAGCGAGGCGAGCAGTCGATCGGCGATGGTGCGGGCACCCGCCTCGGCGTGGTCGTCTTTTTCGGGCAGGCAGCAACCGAGTAGGGACACACCGGTGCGCATGACGTCCATGGGATGGGTGGCGGCGGGGAGCTGCTCGAGGGCGGCCCTGACCGGCGCCGGCAGGCCCCGCAGGCGCCGAAGATCGGCCTTGTAGCGGCGCAGTTCGCCGGCATTGGGCAGATGCCCGTACACCAGCAGATAGGCGGTCTCCTCGAAATCGCAGCCTTCGGCCAGATCGAGAATGTCGTAGCCGCGGTAGTGCAGGTCATTGCCGGTCAGGCCGACGGTGCAGAGCGCGGTATTGCCGGCGGTGACGCCGGAAAGGGCAACGGATTTCTTGGGCTTGGGGGCTGACGGGGTGTCACTCATTGTCCGTTCTCCATGCTGAACAGTTGATCGAGCTTCGCCTCATAGGCGTGATAGTCAAGAAATTCATACAGTTCCGCGCGGGTCTGCATGCGATCGACCACACCGGCCTGGGTTCCGTCGGCGCGCACACGGCGATAGACATCGAGTGCCGCGGCATTCATCGCCCGGAACGCCGAGAGCGGATAGAGCACCAGCCCCACGCCGGCACCGCCCAGCGCCTCGCGGTCGAAAAGTGGCGTCGAACCAAATTCGGTGATGTTGGCCAGCACCGGCACATCCACCGCCTGGCTGAAGGCGCGGTACATGTCGAGCTCGGTGATGGCTTCGGGGAACAGCATATCGGCACCGGCTTCGATGTAGGCGCCGGCGCGGTCGACGGCGGCGTCCAGGCCCTCCACCGCGAGGGCATCGGTGCGGGCCATGATGACGAAGTCGGGATCGGTCCGGGCGTCCACCGCCGCTTTGATGCGATCGACCATCTCCTGCTTCGAGACAATGGCCTTACCCGGTCGATGGCCGCAGCGCTTGGTCTGGACCTGGTCCTCGATATGGCAGGCGGCGGCCCGCGCCTTGATCAGCGAGCGCACCGTCCGGGCGATGTTGAACGCGCCGCCAAAGCCGGTATCCGCGTCCACCAACAGCGGGGTGTCGACGGCATCGGTGATGCGATTGACGTCAGTGACGACGTCGTCGAGCGTGGTGATGCCCAGATCCGGCAGGCCCATGGACCCGGCCGCCACACCGCCACCGGAGACATACAGGGCGTTATAGCCCACCTGGGTCGCCATGACCGCGTGATAGGCATTGATGGCGCCGATGACCTGCAGGGGGTTTTCGTTTTCGACCGCGGCGCGAAAGCGCCGACCGGGCGACTCGGATGATGTCGACATGGCGGGGTCTCCTCCTCGTTGTTATTAAACTTACTGCAAGCCGCGTGCCAGCGCGTCGGCAATCGGCTCACGTCGGGGGCAACGCGCGGTTTCCGCGGGCGTTGGGGGCGATTGGATGGGTTCGGCCCCGGCACGCAGTGTTTCATTGCCTGTCGCAGTGAATTACCCTGAAACGAATAATGAAACGCTCGGGACCGGGCGATGGGGGAGGGGCGATGGCGGATCAATCAGTGCGGGGCGAGGATCGGCCGGTGATCCTTGCGGTGGGCTTCAGCCGCCTCAAGGAGGTGTTTCGGGTGATCGTCCCGAGTTACGCCGCGCAGGCCGATGTGCATATCGTCGATCGCGGTTTTGACGACGCGCTGGCCGAAATCCGCCGCTATCAACAGACCCGCGGCGTGGACGCGGTGGTGGCCGCGGGCTCGAACGGGGCGTTTCTGCGAAGGCACCTGGCCCTGCCGGTGATACTCGTGACCCTCACCGGCTTCGATGTGCTCAACGCACTGGCGACGGCGCGCCGATCGGCCCGCCGCATCGCCTTGATAAGCCATGGCACGACGCACCCTGAACTGATTGAATTCAAACAGCATTTTGGACTTGAACTGGAGCACTACGCCTACGAGACGGCCGCCGATGCCGAACGCCGCGTCAGTGCCCTGGCGAGCCGCGGAGTGGGGGCGATCATCGGGCCGGGGCTCGTCACCGACCTGGCCGAACAGGCGGGCCTCGCGGGCATTTTCGTTTACTCGCGCGCCTCCGTGGAGCAGGCGCTCGACGGCGCCATTGAGATCAGCCGTATCGGGCGGATCGAGGCGGCGCGCCGTGAGCGTCTCGATACCATCCTCCAGCAGCTCGAGGAGGGCGTGGTGGCGGTGGACATGGATGAGCGGGTGCAGTCGTTCAATCCCGCCATGGCCCGGTTGCTGGGGGTGGATGCCGACGCGGTCGAGGGGCGGCGGCTGAGCCAGGTGGCAAGCCAGCTGGCCCTGCATGACACCTTGGCGCACGGGGTGACGGAGCTGGGGGGCGTCCAGCGCATCGGCAACCGGACCGTCGTCACCAACCGCATCCCGATCCGCGAGCAAGGTGTGCAGACCGGGGCGGTCGTCACGGTTCAGGACTCGGCCACCATCCAGCGGGTGGACCGGAGCCTGCGCTCCACCAACAAGCCCCGGCAGTTCGCCGCCCGCTACGAGCTCGACGGGATCATCGGCGACTCGCAGCCACTGCGCGAGGCGCGCACGCTGGCGGCCCAGTATGCCGCCACCGATACCACGGTGCTGATCCTCGGCGAGAGTGGCACCGGCAAGGAGCTGCTCGCCCAGGGCATCCACAACGCCAGTGCACGCCGGGGGCATGCGTTTGTCGCCCTCAACTGCGGGGCCTTCCCCGAGAGCCTACTGGAGAGTGAACTGTTCGGGTTTGAGGAGGGCGCTTTCACTGGCTCGCGGCGAGGCGGCAAACCCGGGCTGTTTGAATCGGCCCACACCGGCACGATCTTTCTCGATGAGATCGGGGAGATGCCGCTTACGCTGCAGACCCGGCTGCTGCGGGTCCTCCAGGAACATGAGGTGATCCGGCTCGGCGCCACCCAACCGACACCGGTGGATGTGCGCGTCATTGCCGCCACCCATCGCGACCTGGCGGCCGCGGTGGCGGAGGGGGCCTTCCGGCAGGATCTCTACTACCGCATCAACATCCTGCGGCTTGACGTGCCGCCGCTGCGCGAGCGGCTTGATGATCTGCCGGCACTGGCGCGCAGCATTGCCGGCCGAGCACTTGCCCGCCAAGGCCGGACCGGCGCCATGCCGGCGATGCTCGAGCAGGTGATGCCGTACTGCCGGGCCTATCACTGGCCGGGCAATATCCGCGAACTGGAAAACCTGATCGAGCGCCTGGCGATCTTTGCCCCGGGATTTGAATCCGGGCCCATGGATCAGCAGCGGCTCGAGCGCCTGGTCCCGGAGCTTTTCAGCGACGCGACACCGCCCCGGCCCGCCGTTGACGACATCGACGCGATCCATCGGGTGCTTGCCCAATGCGGCGGCAATCGGAGTGCCGCCTGCCGTCAGCTGGGGATCAGCCGCAGTACGCTGTGGCGGCGCCTGTCCGGCGCGTCATGAAAAGCGCTCGAAGGCCAGACTGGCGTTGGTGCCACCAAAGCCGAAGCTGTTGCTGACGACCCGGTCGAGACGGCGATTCTCGAGGGTTTCGGTGACCACGGGGTAGTCGCCGGCCTCGGCGTCGAGGTGATCGACGTTGAGGGTCCCGGCGATGAAGCCGGCCTGCATCATCAGCAGCGAGTAGATGGCCTCCTGCACGCCGGCGGCCCCCAAGGAGTGACCGGTCAGCGACTTGGTGGAGCTCACCGGCGGGCGGTCGGCGCCGAAAACCGTTTCCAGCGCCCGCAGCTCGGTGATGTCCCCGGCCGGGGTGCTGGTGCCGTGGGCGTTGACGTAATCCACGGGCCGGTCGGCATTGATGCCCGCCATCTCCAGTGTCTGACCCAGGCAGCGTTCGGCGCCTTCGCCGGAGGGGGCCACCATGTCATAGCCATCCGAAGTGGCGGCGTAGCCCACCAGCTCGGCAAGGATCGTGGCACCGCGCGCCTCGGCATGCTCAAGTGACTCGAGCACCAGCATGCCGCCCCCGCCGGCGATCACGAACCCGTCGCGGTCCCGGTCGAAGGGCCGGGATGCACGCTCAGGGGTGTCGTTGTAGCCGGTGGACAGCGCACCCATGGCATCGAACAGCATGGTCAGCGACCAGTGCTCTTCCTCGCCGCCGCCGGCGAACATGACGTCCTGCTTGCCAAGCTGGATCTGCTCCATGGCCGCGCCGATGCAGTGGGCACTGGTCGCGCAGGCCGAGGAGATGCTGTAGTTGATGCCCTTGATGGCGAACGGCGTCGCCAGACAGGCGGAGGTCGTGCTGCCCATGACCTTGGGCACGGCGAAGGCGCCGATCTTGCGCACACCACGCTCGCGCAGGATATCCGCCGAGCGCACGACGTTTTCGGTGGAAGCGCCGCCGGAGCCGACGATCAGGCCCGTGCGCGGGTTCGAGACCACCGAGTCGGGCAGTTCGGCCTGATCGATGGCCTGCTGCATGGCGACGTAGGCGAAGCCCGCGGCATCCCCCATGAAGCGCCGTGCGCGCCGTGGGATGGCGGCCTCCAGATCGATATCAGGCTGCCCCGCGATCTGGCTGCGCAGGCCACGCTCGGCGTATTCATCACTGAAACGGATCCCCGAGCGCCCGTTTCGCAGGGCCTCGGTGACGGTTGCCGCATCGTTGCCCAGGCAAGAGACGATGCCCATGCCGGTGACTACCACTCGCCGCACGTTTCGACTCCCTTAGAGATTGCTCTGCGGATTCTGGAACAGACCGACGCGCAGGTCCATGGCGCGGTAGATCTCCTCGCCATCAACGGTCACAAAGCCATCGGCGATGCCCATGTTGAGCCGCCGCCGGATGATGCGTTTGACGTCAAGCCGGTAGTGGACCAGCCCGTTGTCCGGCAGGATCTGGCCGGTGAACTTCACCTCGCCGCAGCCCAATGCCCGACCCTTGCCCTCGCCGCCGATCCAGCCCAGGTAAAAGCCCAGCAGCTGCCAGAGCGCATCCAGGCCGAGGCAGCCCGGCATGACCGGATCGCCGGGGAAGTGGCAGCCGAAAAACCACAGATCGGGCTTGACGGCCAGTTTGGCTTCGACCTGGCCCTTTTCATAACCACCGCCGTGATCATCGATGTGCGTGATCGCATCGAACATGAGCATGTTCGGGACCGGCAGCTGCGGGTTGCCCGGGCCAAACAGCTCGCCGTGGCCGCAGGCAAGGAGTTCATCGTAGCTATAACTGGATTTCTGATTCATGAATATCCGCAAGCCGCAGCTTCAGTGACATGGCCCTGACATGTCGAAGCGCGGCGGCGTTGGGGAAAGGGCTGTTCCAGCCGCCTGACACTACTCACTGGTGGCCGGACTCGCAACCGTGCGATCACGCCAATCGTGAATCCGCTGACGGATGCCGTCGGTATCCAACCCCACCAGCGCGAGCTGCTCATCACGCTCGCCATGATCGACGAAGTGATCGGCGAGACCGATCTGCAGCAGGCGAGGCCTGAGGTCCAGGCGCGCCAGCGTCTCGGCGACGGCCGAGCCGGCGCCACCGGCCACCATGTTTTCCTCGAGGGTGATGATGGCGTCGTGGGTTTCGGCCATCTCGCGGATGCAGGCCTCATCCAGCGGTTTGACGAAGCGCATGTTGACCAGCGTGGCATCAAGCTCTTCGGCCACCGTCTCTGCCGGGGCCACCATCGTGCCGAAGGCGAGCAGGGCGATCCCCTGACCCCGGCGCCGGATCTGCGCCTGCCCCACCGGCAGGGTCTCGAGGGTGGTCTCGGGGACTGTGCCCGGGCCACGTCCGCGCGGGTAGCGCACCGAGGCCGGGCCTTCGATGGCCAGGGCCGTGGAGAGCATCTGCCGGCACTCGCGCTCGTCCGCCGGTGCCATAACGGTGACATTGGGCAGGCAGCGCATGTAGCTGAAGTCGAACATGCCGTGATGGGTGGCCCCGTCGGCGCCCACCAATCCGGCCCGGTCCAGGGCAAAGACCACCGGCAGGTTCTGCAGCGCGATGTCGTGGATCAGCTGATCATAACCGCGCTGCAGGAAGGTCGAGTAGATGGCGAGCACCGGTTTCTCGCCCTCGCAGGCCAGTCCGCCACAGAGCGTGACGGCGTGCTGCTCGGCAATCGCGGTGTCGAGATAACGATCGGGGAAGCGCTCGGCGAAGGCCACCAGCCCGGAGCCCTCGCGCATGGCGGGCGTCACGCCCCACAGCCGCGGCTCCTGTTCGGCCATATCGCAGAGCCACTGGCTGAACACATCGGTGTAGGTGAGCGGCGCGGCCTCGGTGGCGGCCTTGAGACCGGCGGCCGGGTCGAATGCCTTCACGCCATGGTAGGCAATGGGATTGGCTTCGGCCTTGGCATAGCCCTTGCCTTTGCGGGTCACGCAGTGAAGGATGCGCGGGCCGTCCATCTCGCGCAGCCGGCCGAGGACCGTAACCAGCTCGTCGACATCGTGGCCGTCTACCGGGCCGAAGTATTGAAAGCCGAGCTCTTCGAAGAACGTGCCCGGCACCAGCATGCCCTTGACGTGTTCCTCCGCGAGTTTGGCGAAGTCGCGCATCGGACCCGGCATGCGCTCGAGCACATTCTTGGCCTCGGCGCGCATGTTGCCGTACACCCCCCCGGCGAGCAGCCGCGCGAAGGTCTTGTTGAGCGCGCCGACGTTCTCCGAGATGGACATCTCATTGTCATTGAGCACCACCAGCAGATCGGGGCGCACATCGCCGGCGTGGTTGAGGGCCTCGAACGCCTCGCCGGCGGTCAGGCCGCCGTCGCCGATCACCGCACAGGTCTTGCGCCCGTCATCGCGGTTGCGGCTGCCAAGGGCCATGCCCAGGGCGGCGCTGATCGCGGTGCTTGAGTGGCCGACACCAAAGGTGTCGTAGGGGCTCTCATCGCGCACCGGAAAACCGGCGGGCCCGTCGATCTTGCGCACCCGGCTGATCTCCTGCCGCCGGCCGGTGAGGATCTTGTGGGGATAGCACTGATGCCCGACATCCCAGACCAGCCGGTCGTAGGGGGTATTGAGCACATAGTGCAGGGCGACGGTGAGTTCCACCGCCCCCAGACCGGCGGCCAGGTGACCACCCGAGCGCGCGACGCTATTGAGCAGGTAATCCCTTAACTGCTCGCTCAGGCGCGGCAGCTGCGTCTGCGGCAGCTCGCGCAGGTGGGCGGGCTCATCAATCCCTTCCAGCAGCGGGTAAGCACTCATGTCCATGGGCTCTCCTCGAGATAGTCCTCCAGCTCGGCACTGGCGGGTAGTTCTTTTTCATTGACCAGCTGACCGCGCACCGATATCCCCGCGATATGCACGGTTTCGGGGTCGCCGGAGACCAGCGGGTGCCACCAGTCCAGGTCCTCGCCGTGGTAAAGCCGGCGATAGGCGCAGGTCGTGGGCAGCCACTCGTAGGCTGCCACTCTGGCAAGCGTCAGCTGTATGCAGTCCGGAATCGTTGCGTGGCGATCGGCGTAATCACTGCACTGGCAACTGTGGGAGTCAAGCAACTGACAGGCCACCCGGGTGGGGTAGACCTCGCCAGAGTCGGCGTCCTCCAGCTTATGGCGGCAGCACTGCCCGCAGCCGTCGCAGAGGGCCTCCCACTCGGGCCAGGACATCTCGGCGAGGGACTTGCGCTGCCAGAACGGAGAATGGTCATCGATCATGGGGAGAGTGTACAGGCGCTGGGCGGCTCAAGCATGCAGAGGTGTAATGTCAGAATTTGTCAGGCAACATATTCGAAGGGCGGTAGTCAACCCGTAGTGAGATTCGCTAGGTTAGAGTTAACCAAAAATTGGGTAAGGGAAGGTACATCCTGGATATGGATACGTCAGACAAACGCGAAGCGCTGATCATTGATGCCTCGGTGGAGCAGATGGACACATTGCTTGAGGGGCTTAATAGCAGCGTTCGCGCGCCGCGGTCCATCGCGCGCGACGACGACCCTGCCCAGTCAATTCGACATTTCCTCGACGACCCCAGCGTGACCAGCCTTCATGTGCTGGGCCACGGCCGGCCCGGTGGCGTGCGCATCGGCAGCCGCTGGCTGACGGCAGACGATTTCCGGGTGGGCGCGGACACAGCAGCCGCCCGCCCCGAACCCCTCGAGATCTATTTCTGGTCCTGCCACACCGGCGCCGACGCCGCGGGCAAGACCTTTATGCAAAACATTGCGGAGCATTCCATGGCCAACGTATTCGCTTCTACGGACCTGATCGGCGACAAGGATCAAGGCGGCAACTGGGAGCTCAACGCATCAGCAACGCCCCGAGCGGCGGTGCCGTTCAGTCAGGAGGCCAGGGACGCGTTTGGGGTGGTTCTGGCTGTAACGAAGGACTCGGGAACGGGCGATGACCCGTCGTTCACGGAAGGTGGTAGTCGCCAATCGATATATAGCAGCATCGGATTGTCGGCTGATAACAACATCAAGAGTTTTTCGACCGTTATTACCGGAGTTTCCGATACAGGGAAGGAAACTTTCCGGATTGACGGTGTTGATGTTTCGCTAACCGACAGCGCGATTAATGCTGCGAACGGAACCAGTGGATCAGTTGGTGTTGATTTTGATAGCGAGAACAGCACGTCGACAGTTACGTGGTCATCCGATGATCAGACTTCTGGTGCTACCCCATCTGATGTCGCCGCGATCCTGAACGCGCTCGAATATGAAAACACGAGCGACGATCCAAGTGACTCTCCCCGTGTTTTCTCGCTTGGGACGTTTACAGAAACGGATAACGCGGAAACGAATCTTTCGTTAGAAAGTACTGTATCGATTACACCAGTCAATGATGCGCCCTCCGGTACCGATAAAACGGTCACGGTTAATGAGGATGCGACCTATACGCTCCAGGCCTCGGACTTTGGCTTTAGTGATACCGCTGACTCGGATGCGTTTGCCTCGGTCGTGATTGCCACGCTGCCGAGTGCTGGTTCGCTCAAGCTTGATGGGAGC